>JBGTGX010000021.1:0-116100 GCA_041746475.1 Pyrinomonadaceae bacterium
CAAATAGGCAAAACCACCGCGAAGGCGGATATAAGTGATATCGGTGCTCCAAACCTGGTTTGGCCTGACGATGCCGAGGCCGCGCAACAGATACGGGTAGATCTTGTGTCCCGGTGCCGGCTTCGATAGATTCGGTCCGGGTCAAGCCCCAATACGCGCATTAAACGCCTGACACGCTTACGGTTAACCTCGTAGCCCCGCTCTCTCAGAGCATTCGTCATCCGCCGTGTTCCGTAAAAAGGTGTCAGCGTGTACTGCTCGTCGAGCAGGTTCATCAGCAACAGATCAAATTCCGAGACCGGCCTTGGTCGGTAATAGAGTGTGCTTCGCGCTACCCCCAGCAGTTCGCTCTGCCGGCTGAGGCTGATCAGAGCGTGGCCGGGATCTGCCAACTCCCTCACATCCTTTTTACCCAACTTTTTTTTTCAGCCAGTCGAGCTCAACCTTAAGCTGCCCGATCTGTTGGTATAACCGGTCGCGAAGCTGTTCCTCGTCACGAACATCCCGCATCCGCCGGTCCGAAAACACGCCCGGCATTTCTTCAAGTGCTTGCCTCTTCCAAATACTTACTTGGTTCGGGTGAACCTCATATCGCGACGCGATCTCATTGATCGTTTCGCGGTCCCTTGATCGCCGCGATTGCCACCCGAGCTTTAAGATCCGCGCTGTAACTTTTCCGCTGTTTCGGCATATAATCTTCCTCGTCTGCCGATAGCGATTTTACACCTTAAATACCTGTCCGAAAATTGGGGACCATTATACTTCGTTTACATAAATTCGAGAGCAAAGTTTTCGGAAACACCCGAACTATTCGGGTGCTCGTTCCTCCAGGTTATATAAAAAACAAAAACCAGCGATACCCGGTCCTCTACTTGAATGACGGTCAGAACCTGTTTCAAGTCAGCACGGCGCAATTTAGCAATATGGAGTGGGGCGTAGATGAGACGCTAAAAGATTTGCTCAATTCGCGCGAGGTTGTGCCGATGATCGTAGTGGGCATAGACAACGCGGGAAAGCGGATGCGTTCGAACGAATATCTCCCGTGGGAAGATATATATCTGAGTCCGCCGATTTCCAATCCTCAGGGTGTAAAATATCCGGCGTTTTTGACGGAGGAAGTTATACCGTTTGTTGAAAAACGTTATCGTGTGAAAAAGGGAGCCCGTTATAGAGGGCTGGGAGGAGCGTCTTATGGCGCACTAATTTCGCTTTATACCGTGATCAAGAAGCCACAAATGTTTGGCACAGTGCTTCTCGAGAGTCCTTCCCTTTACGTTTCAGAAGCCAGGATTCTGGAAGAATTTAAGAAAGTAGAATCATTTCCTGCTCGTTTTTATTTGGGAGTTGGCACAAACGAAGAAGGGAAAAAGAATTGCGTGCCGGGGGATCTGAGCCACGAAGCGGTTCAAGATGTTTTGAAGCTCAAATCAATTCTGCTTGATGGCAGGATTGAAGAAAAAAATTTGAAAGTTGTGATCGAAGATTGCGCAACCCACAGCGAAGTCGCTTACGGACGACGCCTTGCGGAAGCACTAAGATTCCTTTATCCCCGAAATTAGCTATTGATTTGGGCTCAATTCTCTCGGAATGGTCATTAACTTCGTCTGGCGTCCATCGATATAATAAGTTTTTTGGCCATTGAAAAACGCATCTTCTTCGAGCATGATTCTTATCTCTTTGTCCCATTCTTTCAAGTAAGTCGCGGCGTTGAGTTCGATGGAATGGGCAGTGTTTTCATAGAGCGGATAATCGCCGTTGATTGGCACTCCGCCTTGTTGATCCCATAAACCGATCGTTGTTCCGGCGGCGTGCCCGTGGAAACCGATCGGATGGGTGTAGATCGAACATTTGATATTTTCGGCTTTACACTGATCGAGCGACAATTTTAAGATTTGATTGCCTGTTCTGCCCGTTTTAAAATTTCCGGTCAGAATGTCCTGAACTCGATTTCCTTTTCTAAACGCATCTTGTAAAAACTTCGGCGGTGATTTTTCCCCTGTTTTTAAAACATAGGCGTGCTGCTGTGTATCAGTGTTCAAACGCAAATATGTGATTCCAAAATCTACGTGGAGCAGATCACCGGGCAGGATAATTTGATCTTCGGGACGATCGGAAAACGCGCGAAGATGTTCAAAAGATTCGGGGTCTTTTCGTTGAATCGAAACGGATGGGTGAAACCAGGTTGTGAATCCGAGTTGATTGATCCTATCGCGATACCACCAGACAACATCATCAGTCGTCGTAACGCCGGGTTGGATAACTTTTTCGGAAAAACCTTCCGCGATTATCTGATGAGCCATACGCACAATACTTGGATAGGCTGCCATTTCACTTTCGGTTCGTGTTTCGAGCCAGCCGATGGCGAGATTTTCCGCGCTAGTTACGCGACTTTTGAAATTGCTTGGCAAAGCGTTCATCAGTTGATCGTATTGCATCGAGGAGATCCCGTCAGCAAGCGCGAAGTATTCAGATCTATTTACACCGATCTTTTTTGGATCCTTCTCGGCGATAAACTCCGCGAGCGCTTTCCATTGATCGGGCTGTTTGTCCGCATCCCACGCTTTTGCAAATCGTTTTCCGACGGCATATCTCGCCATTGCGTATGTTTCGAGCTTTTTCCCGGCGCCGGGATCATAAACAACGAGCATCGTATTTCGTCTGGCATTCTGCCACGTTGAAGGAAGAAACGTCTTCAAAACCGGATCCTCATTATATTCTCGTGAAACGATCACCCACATATCAATTCCCGAACGACGCATTATTTTGGGCAGAACGGTTTCGATCCTTTCATCGAGCCATCGGTCGATCACCGTTGCGCGCTCACGCATCGGAAGCGTTTTTGGAAAATATGGATTTTGAGCAGAATTAGAAATGGAAAAGATGCACAACAATGCAATTGTGATTAGATTTTTCATAATATTTGGAAAAAAATTTGCCCGCGAATTACGCGAATTAACATAAAAAATTGCTTATCAACTGCTTTTATTCGTTCAAATACGTGCTATTCGCGGGCAAAAAATTGGCATTATTTAGTAGACTTCGTGAATCCACTCACCGCAGAAAGCTAAATCGGCACGCCCGGTAATCAACATTTCATCGTCTTCCCGCCAGTGTGCTTCTGTAGTTCCTCCGGCGGCGTGAACAGATACTTTTCTTTCGGTTCTGTTCGTATAAGCAGAAGCCAACGCTGCGGCAATCGAACAAGTACCGGATGACGATGTTTCACCCGCCGCGCGCTCCCAGATGCGAATTTGTACATTTTCCCGATCAATAATTTTTACAAAAACTACGTTCGCCTTTTCCGGAAATTGCTTATGTGATTCAATTTCCTTCCCTACTTTTCTCCAGTCAAATTCAAAATCCTCAACGAAAATGACACAGACCGGATTTCCCACGTTAAGTGCGGTTATGGGCAAAATTCGGTCGGATAGTTTTAATTCGCAGTCAATAATTTGATCGAGCGGTTCAGCCGGTAGAAATGGAACGGTGGATGCTGCAAATTTGGGTTTGCCGAGCTCGGCTAAATACCAAAATGTATTTTCTTCGCGCTTTAGGAAACCATAATTCTTAATTCCGCTTCTGGTTTTCAGTCTGAGATTTTTATCTGACCAAATGTTTTTGTAGTTGAGGTAGGCGACGGCGCAGCGTGTTCCATTTCCTGAAAATCCCGCTATGCTTCCGTCAGGATTAACGATTTCACAGAAGTAATCTGCCGATTCACCGTCGAGCCTTTCCAATACCGCGATTCCGTCTCCACCGACTCCTGTGTTTCTATGGCATATGTTCCTTGCAAACTCGCTGAGATCAGAAACTTCAAGGAGATTTTCTTTTTCGATGACGATATAATCATTTCCAAACCCGTGGAATTTGCAGAAATTTATTTCGCTCATAAAATTTGAGAGATACGATTTTGTAAGATTGAACTAAGATAATAAAACTTTTTTAGGGATTTTGAAATTATGACACCGCTAATTATTTTGTTCTTATCGTTTGGAGTATTTTTCGCCGTCAATAAAATTCTGCTTGGCGAGAGATTTAGCCTGTCGTTTATCGGAAGATTTGCATTAGCGCTAATGTTGGCCGCAACCGGGGTCGCACATTTTACAAGCACCGATCTGATGGTTCAGATGATGCCGGAGTTTCTGCCGGCGAAAAGGGAATTAGTCTATTTTACAGGGGTTTGCGAATTACTGGCAGTCGTCGGGTTGCTTTGGGACAAAACAGCTAAACTAACCGCTGTTATGCTGATAATTTTCTTTTTAGCAATCTTGCCCGCAAACATTGTCGGAAGTTTGAAAGAAGTGGATCTAGGAGGAATGGAAAATGGCGCTGGGTATCTGTTTTTCCGAATTCCATTGCAGATTTTTTTTATGGCCTGGGCTTATTATTTTGGAATTTACAAAAGGGAATAGCCAAAATTTCGTTTCGTCGTTTTCTAGCCTATTTCCGCGCACTCGGAATGATTTTCAACGAAAGCTTTTTAGCCCCACGCATTACTACGATCTCATATTCTTGGTCCGCCTTCATTTCGCCGAGCACAAAGACGTAGTCTGAAATGTTTCGGATCTCTTTTCCACCAAGTCTTACAATTTTATCGCCTGCTTTAATGCCTGCTTTTGACGCCGGCGAATCCTCGCGTACACCGTCTAAAACCAATCCGTCATTATTTCCATCGGCATAGCTCGGAACAGTCCCCAGCGAAACGCTGAATCCCGTTCTTCCGCCCTGCATTCCCGAACTTGGCGCGACTGTGTAAGTCGGCCGTTTTTGATTTTGATCAATTGCTCTCGTAATGTTTGAAACGAAGTTTACGACTTGTTCTAAACCTTTATAGTTTATTTTTTCAGACGTATCCGATAGTTTGTGATAATCAACGTGAGTGCCGGTAAAGAAAAACAGAACGGGAATTTTCTTGCCGTAGAAAGATGAATGATCGGATGGACCAAAGCCGTCTTGATTAAGTTGGAGATCGAAAACATTTTTGTCCGCGTCTTTCGCCGCTACAATCTTGCCGTTTGTCGAAACGGAAATCGATGCATCTCCTTCTGTTTTCACGGCTGTTTCCGCTTTTTCACCCACGATGCCGTTACCAAGAATGTAAGGTTGGTTTTTTGTTACGAGTTGGTTGAATTCGCTTGCTGTTCCAATCCCTCCGATAGTCAACTTTTTATCTTTTAGCCGCCCGACCATATCCATGTTTATCATTGCAACTACCTTTGCGAGCGGTACCGTCGGATTATTTACCCAATAATTTGATCCCAGCAAGCCTTCTTCCTCACCGCCAAAAGCCATGAAAATTATCGTACGCTTGTTGGATCGTGATTCGCTAAACTGCCGTGCGAGTTCGAGCACTGCCGAGGTGCCGGAAGCATTGTCATCGGCACCGTGGTGGATGGCTTTTGAATTCACGTCGAGGCTTCCCGCTCCGCCGTGTCCCAGATGATCGTAATGGGCGCCGATCACAATCACTTCATTTCTTAGAACCGGATCCGTTCCTGCAAGAACACCGATAACATTGTATGCAGCGACCTTTTTCTTAGTCAGATCAATTTTTAGCCTTGCCAGCAGCGTTTGATCTTTTGCGAAAAACCCTTTGGGTCGATCCAATTTGCCGTTGGCAAATGCGTTTAACTTTTCTTCTTCAGATAACAATCCGGCGTCATCAGTATTTAAGAATCCTGCGGCCAACTGACGGGAAACTACAATCGTCGGGATCGCTGTTTCGCCTAGAGTTTGATCAAACCGGTTTGGAAGTTTGTCCTCGCCAAATCTTTTTGAGCGGGATATCAATATCAGCGCCTTTGCACCTTTTTCTTTGGCGATCTTTGCCTTTGCGTGGGCATTAAAAGGGAAAAATAAATTGTGGGGATTGTCGTTGTCCGGAACACCGTCAAAAACGACGACGATCTTATCTTTTACATCAAGCCCTGCGTAATCGTCATATTTCTGGTTTGCAGAGGAAATCCCAAATCCGGCGTAAACAACCGGCGTATAGGCTAATTCAGAATTCGGCGAGAAACTCAAGGGAGCCCAATCTGACTTAACTGTTGCTGACGTGAGATTCTTTGTGTCCGTAATATCAAACGAATTCTCCTCTCCTAGCCCGACTCCCGACACGTAAGGAAAAGCCTGGAGATAACCTTTCTGACTTCCGTTTACTACTCCGGCACCGAGGCGGTAGTTTGTAAACATATTCATTACATATCCCGCCGCAGACGTCGCACCCGTTTCGCCTGTGCGTCTGCCTTCGAGTTCGTCAGAGGCTAGATATGAAACATGCCTACGGAGATTCTTTTCAGTTTCCGATTGATCGACCGTTTGTGCGGAGATTTGAAATGCTAAGGTTATGAAGACTAGAAAGCTGAAGAATTGTTTTTTCATAAAAATAAGGAATGATCGGCGAGGTTACTCAACCCAATCCGCAATAAAAACATTTGTGTCACCTTGAGTTTCGGCATTACGATTTGACGCGAAAACAAGTTTCTTGCCGTCCGGCGAAAACATCGGGAATCCGTCAAACGATTCGTATGTTGTGATTCGCTCGAGTCCTGTTCCATCGGTGTTGATCATCAAGAGATCAAAATTCCGTTTTCGCTGATCGTCGGCGAAATGGTTTGAAGAAAAAATAATTTTTTTGCCATTTGGGTGAAAATACGGCGCAAAAGATGCAGCGCCCAGATTTGTTATTTGGCGTTTATTCGTGCCGTCCGAGTTCATGATCCAAATCTCAAAATTATTCGGCTCTATTAAGTCATTTGCCAGCCGATCTTTATAACGCAATATTTCGGCATCAGTTTTGGGATGATAGCTCCGATAAACGATTTCCTTACCATCGGGCGAGAAAAACGGTCCGCCGTCGTACCCAAGCGCGGTTGTTAAACGTTTTACATTTCTTCCGTTTTTGTCCATCACGTAAATATCGAGATCACCATCGCGTGTAGATGTAAAGACGATTTTTTCCCCGTCAGGGGAAATTGTCGCTTCGGCGTCGTAACCGGGAGTCTTCGTTAACTGTTTAACTTTCCTTCCATCGGGTTTCGCGGTAAAAATGTCATAAGTGGGATAAATTGCCCAAACATAGCCCTTTGAAAAATCCGGATTTGGCGGACATTCTTTGTTTCCGAGATGCGTTGAAGCATAAAGAATTTTCTTTCCGCCACGGTAAAAGTACGAACAGGTAGTCCGCCCATCGCCGGTAGAGACCATTTTTACATTTGAACCATCTATGTTCATCGTATAAATTTGATCGCATGCACGCCCGTCGCGCTTAGATTGGAATATAAGCTGTTTTCCGTCTGACGAGAAGTAAGCCTCAGCATTTTCACCGCCAAAGGTCAATTGTTTGATATTTCTTAGATGATTTTCATTCATCGCTGACAAGCTGTCAGACTGTGCCATAATATTAGACGCCAAGAGAAAACACACAAAAGTTGCTAAAAATAATTTCATAGTATTCGCGAATCTTGTAAGATAGTAATGATCGTAACATTTCTCACCCGTTTTTATGAGCGGTGAGAAATAAAAAATATACGACGTAAATATTCGAACTTCTTATAGGTTTATTAAGGATAATGGATGCAAAAAAATAATGGCAAGGTTGTAGTTTTGAATCTGAATACTTCGATTTGCGAATAATAAGACAATGGTATTTAAAACAAACCAAGACGTACTCGATTGGTATGAGCTGCAACCCCGCGCTTTGAGCACGGAATTTATAGATAATATTCCGTGGAATCTGGTAAAAGAGACACCATTAAACAAGCGGTTTGTGCCGGTTCTATTGTATATGCGTGATATCGAGATATTGACCGATATGTATCACCAGGAATTGTTGCGCACGCCGACCGGAAAAGATCCGGTTATCAGCAAATTTATGGAGCGATGGGGGCTAGAAGAGATTACGCACGGCGAATTAATAAACAGATTCCTAAATGAAGCCGGTTACGAAACCCCAGAATTATGGAAAGAGCAAGTCACGAAAAGCGTTTCAAATTTTTACCATTTTTACGCAAGAGTCTTTACCTCATTAACCAATTGCGTTGGGAAAAGTTTTACCGCAACCCATATGGCTTATGGAACGATCAACGAAATGTCAGCTGCACAAAGTTATCGCCGTTTGATTAAGCTCGCAAAGCATCCTGTCCTGACCCATATATTAAAGGGAATCATTCGTGAAGAATCAATTCATACGCAGTTTTATCATAGCGTAGCGAAGCTTGAATTAGAAAAGAGTGTTTTCTCAAAGCAAATTGCCCGGTTTATCGTGAAAACTTTCTGGCGACCGGTCGGTGCAGGAGCAAGACCCCAGGCATTAGCCGATTACACTATTGCGATGCTTTTTGGTGACGAATCCGGAATCGAGTGGATCGATCGTTTGGTTACCCAAAAAATGCAAACACTTCCCGGCTTGCATGGAATTACAAAGGTTACAGATCGAATCGCGGCGATCGGAAGAAAAACAAATACAGACAAGTTTGCCCTAGAGATTTAACTCCCGCAAGCGATTTAGCTGCAAGGGTTTACCGGCCACATATACATCCCAGGTATCTTTGTCAATATATAAATGTATAACTTACGAGCTGTAAGATAATCATCAAAGCGAGTGTTTTCTTGTATTTAGATTTGTTTTTTGGAAAGAACTTCTTTCCAAATTTACAAAGGTCACAAGAAAAAACGAAGTTATCCGTGAATCTCGCGAAAACGGTCCATGAAACCTACCAGGGTTTCAACGCCTTCTTTTGGAAAAGCATTGTAGATCGATGCACGAATCCCGCCTACGCTTCTATGCCCTTTCAGTCCGTCGAGACTTTGGGCGGTGGCTTCTTCGGCAAACTGTTTCTCGAGTACTTCACTTGGGAGATTGAATGTTACGTTCATCAGCGAGCGTGCATTCCGGTCAGCGTGGCCACGATAGAATCCATCACTTGAATCGATCGCGTCGTACAAAATCTGTGCTTTGTCTTTATTTTCACGCTCCATTTCTTTGAGTCCACCCTTTTCCTCTAACCATTTGCAGACCAAGTCAATAATATAAATTCCCCACGTATTGGGAGTATTTAGCATCGAGTCTTTCTTAGCAATTGCACGATAATCAAGCAACGTGTGTTGGTTTTCAGGCACTTTTGCGAGCATGTCATCGCGAATAATTACAAGCGTTACCCCGGACGGTCCAATATTTTTCTGTGCGCCTGCATAGATCACAGCGTATTTTTCTAAGTCGATCGGCTTCGACATAATGTTTGAAGACATATCGCAGATAACAGGTGTTCCCGTGACATCGAGATCGCTCTTAAACTCCACGCCCTCAATAGTTTCGTTCGACGTGTAATGGATATAAGTTGCATTGCTACTATAATCCAATTCTTCCCACGAAGGAGTCGATTTAAACCCGCTATCTTCGGAATTATATAACGCGACGGCGTTTCCAACTCGAGCGGCTTCCTTAATAGCCTTTTTCCCCCAAGCGCCGGTCACAATATAATCCGCCGTATTGTCGGGTTTCAAGAAATTAATCGGAATCATTGAAAATTGTAGCGAGGCACCGCCCTGTAGAAAAAGTATTTGATAGTTTTCCGGTATATCTAATAGGGATCGCAAACCTTGTTTTGCACTGTCTATTACCGAATCAAAATGGCTTGACCGGTGGCTAATTTCCATAATGCTCATTCCGATTCCGTTAAAGGATAAAAGCTCGCTCTGTGCCTTTTGCAATACTGATAACGGTAAACAAGCGGGACCGGCGCTGAAATTATAAATTCTTTCGGACATAAAGCTCCTTAAATTTAAGTCAGATAATGATCGGTAAAGGCAAAGAATACCATAAGTGATTTTAAGACTAAACCGGAAATTTCTTCACAGAACCGCTTTAGTTAAAGGATTTAGTGCTGCATAAGGACTCCTATGGAAATTGATCGCATAATGGGTTAACATTATTGAAATCTTAACAACTAAGTCCATTGATTTGACATCTCAGAAACGCTTTTGATTTTCTTTTTATTGGACTGAACTTCTTGGAGGATATTGATGTTTTGTAGAAATCGTTTTGTGTCTTTAGCGACAATCGTTGGATTGTTTGCGTTTTTTAGCATATCGGCTTTCGCTCAGGGGACGAGTATCACCGGTTCGGTAGTGATCAAAAAGGACTCGACCACCCCTCTTAGCGGCGCGACCGTTACTTGTTATAACTTGTCTGATTTTACAGAATCGACGGAAAAGCCCTGCCCCTCAGTTAAGTCAGATGGCGAAGGTAAATTTGAGCTAACGGGTTTAACGGAAGGTGGTGCCTACATTCTGGCTGTAAGCGGAGAAGCGATCGGTCCGCGAATTACGCTACCTGTAAAAGCCGGTGAAAAGGATCAGGTCATTACAGTTATTGAGGGCGACGGCAAATCACTAACGAAAGTGGAAGTCTGGAATGCTTTTGCATATTCAGAAGGTTCCGGCGGCGCTACAACAGATCAAAAGTTGGCGCAAGCTACTTACGAAAAGAAACTCGCTGCGGCCACAGCAAATAACGAGAAGATCATTGAGAAAACCAAACGAATTCAGGTCGCCCTTGAAGCTGGAAATAATGCATTCAATAGCGGCAATTATGATCTGGCAGTCGTAAAATACGACGAAGGAATTCAGGCGGATCCCGATTTCGTCGGAAGTGCGCCGGTTCTTTACAATAATAAGGGAACTGCCATAAAGAAACGCGCGGTTGATAATTACAACACGGAAGTGAGAAGCAGTGATGAGGCCGTTAAGTCGAACTCAAAGGAGAAAGCAACGAAGGAACTGGCCCGTGCGCTCGATGCGTTTAGTAAATCTTTCGAAATCTTGAAAAAATCTGGGGGAACCGAGGTAGATAAGGAAAATCACAAGAAAAACATCCTTAATGCTCTCGATGGAGCCCGTGACGTCGTAAGAATTATGGCGCAATTGGAAGTTGCGGATCCTGCGTTGGTTGAGAGTGCAAAAACTATGACATATGGATTTCTTGAAGCGGAATCAGATAAGACCAAAAAAGCTGCAGCTCAAATGAATTTCGGCAAATATCTGATGTATGCCGGAGATTACGATAATGCCGCTTCCGAGCTCAAGAAGGCGCTACAATATTCTTCGAGCGATCCAGAAGTATTAGCAAATCTTGGATTGTCGCTCTACACCGCAGGCGCGATCAATGAGAGCAAAGCCCAAAAACAGGAAAGTTTAAATTATTTCGATATGTTTTTGAAAGTTGCACCTAAAGATCATAAATTGCGCGGTGATATCGAAGCGATGGTGGCAGATTTGACGACAAACGAAAAATTAAAAGCACAAAAGATAAATTGAACTGATATTCAAAACAGTAGACTCGAACAGCACTTGATTTCAAATTTCGAGTGCTTTTTTTTATTTATCCTCTTTGCCTCCATTTAAATCACCTCCCTTATTTTAGCTATTTTGATCGTCAAAAAATAATCCCGCATTCAGCGGAAAAGTTGCTTGACATAACTATAGTAAACCTTTAATATCGTATTTAACAGTGAACAACACTGTTGTTTATACGGACTTCCACTACGTGCAATTATCTCGCAACTACCTCTTCAATCAACTTGACGGAGCTTAGGTTAAAAACACATGTCAGCAAAACTCGGAGAAATCCTCGTCCGTGAAAATTTAATAACGCCGCAGCAGCTTCGCGAAGCGCTCGACTACCAACGCAGCAACGGCGGACGGCTAGGATCGAATCTCATTAAACTAGGAACAATATCTGACGAGGTGATAACAGCGGTGTTGTCGAGACAATATGGCGTACCTAGCGTCAATCTAGAACTTTTTGAAATTGACAACGATACGATCAAACTGATTTCGCACGAAGTCGCTTCCAAATACACGGTCTTGCCTATATCAAAAGTGGGTGCGACTTTAACGATGGCAATGGCAGATCCGACAAACGTTTTTGCCATGGACGACATTAAGTTCATGACCGGATTAAATGTCGAACCGGTTATTGCATCGGAAGCCGCGATTCAAATTGCGATCGGCAATTATTACGGATCTTCAAAGGAGATGGAGATCGCGGACGTTGAATTCGATAGCGATTTCGACAAGCTCAGCACACGTCTCGCTGCAAATGGTTCGTCCAACGGTAATTTGCGGGTGAACCAGGGATTATCGGACGATGATCTAGATATGTCATTGGAGTCGTTCCAATATAACCACCCAACCCTTGACGCCGAGGATGTAGAAGTTCTTGAAGACAATGACGAAATCGATCTTGCCCAACTCGCCAAAGCCAGCGAAGATGCGCCGGTCGTTCGCCTTGTAAATGTACTATTGGTAGATTCGCTACGCCGGGGGGCGTCGGATATTCATGTAGAGCCCTACGAGAAAGATTTCCGCATACGCTTCAGAATCGACGGCATTTTGTACGACATTATGCATCCGCCGATGACAATGCGCGATGCATTGATTTCACGTCTTAAGATCATGTCGAAACTTGATATATCCGAAAAGCGGCTTCCGCAAGACGGTCGAATTAAGATCAAGGTTAAGATCGATGATCGCTCGCGCGAACTAGATTTTCGTGTTTCTACACTTCCGACACTCTTTGGTGAAAAGGTTGTGCTTCGTCTTTTAGACAAAGATAAGCTTATGCTGGATATGACCAAGCTCGGCTTTGAAGAGCATAGCCTTGAGATCTTTAAGCGCAACGTTGCAAAGCCCTACGGAATGGTACTGGTTACGGGTCCCACGGGAAGTGGTAAAACGAACACACTCTATTCTGCTCTTCAATCACTAAATACTCCCGAGACCAATATCATGACCGCCGAAGATCCGGTGGAATTCAATTTGCACGGAATTAACCAAGTACAAATGAAGGAGCAAATCGGGTTGAACTTCGCGGCTGCGCTACGTTCATTCCTCCGACAAGATCCGAACATTGTTCTCGTCGGTGAGATCCGGGACTTCGAAACCGCAGAAATTGCGATCAAAGCCGCGCTTACGGGACACATGGTACTATCCACGCTTCACACAAATGATGCACCATCAACCATTTCCCGAATGGTCAATATGGGTATCGAACCATTTTTAGTTGCGACGAGTGTCAACATAATCCAGGCTCAAAGGCTTATCCGAAGAGTTTGCTCAAACTGCAAAGAGCTACAGGATCTTCCGGCTGAAGCGCTGATTGAAATCGGATTTAACGAGGAAGAAGCCTCGGAAATTGAAATCTTTAAAGGTAAGGGCTGCGATAAATGTAACGGCACAGGTTACAAAGGACGAGTCGGTCTTTTTGAAGTAATGGAAGTTACGGACGAATTGCGCGAATTGATTTTGATCGGTGCGAGCGCGATCGAATTAAGGAAGAAAGCGATTGAGCTTGGAATGATCTCCTTGCGTCAATCCGGACTTTATAAGCTGCGTGATGGTGTTACGACCATCGAGGAAGTTGTCAAAGAAACTGTTTTATAGAACTTGTTGGAGGAGATATGCTGCGAGCGATAATTTTATCTTTGGTTTTGTTTATAGCTTTTGGGACGATCGCTGAAATGGCGACCGAAAATACCGAAGCTACTTCTGTTATTCAGAAGAAACGAAAATATAAGAAAAAACAACGGGCTAAACGTTACAGAAAATATCGATCTACAAGGTCGAGAAAATACCGCAGATCGTCTCGAAAACGCGTTGCAAAACGATACAGAAAATCCTCAAGGCGTCGGGTTGCTAGAAAATATAGACAACCAAAATCTCGTCGATCGGTCAAACGATATAAGAAGCGAACGACGCGTTACAGAAAAACCCGTCGTTACACGGCCAAAAGGAAAGTGGTTCGCAAAAAGCGAGCAAGAAGATATTCGAAGAAATGGTGGGCATCGCATCGTGCTAAGAAAGCTCGCCAAACAGCGATTGCAAAAAGAAAGCGGGCAATGCGCCTTCGCAGAATCAGATTGGCGAAAAGAAAACGTGCCACACGCTCCAGAACAGCAAGAAGAAATTCAAGCTATCAACGCAATGTAGCGGCAAAACAACAATCGCCAAATAAAGCGGCTGCAATTAATAGTGGTTTGGCAGGTTGGGTTCAAAATGAAGCGACCGACAAGCAATTGAGTTTTGACGTAGATGGCGGAAACGGATCGGCCGCACTAACGATTCTCGGTCCTGCCTCCGGTGCCACCACTAGCGGATGGAGAAACGATACGGTGGGCGGGGTTTCAACTACGGTTCTACGGAGAACTGTAATTGATCAGATGATGCGGGAAAATGGCTGGGTCGAAAACGACTTCCAGAAGGAAATCGCCGGCAAGAAAGTATATGTCGTTGTCGCAAAATCGCCTGACGTCGGAAATCGCGTTCAATCCAGGACCTTCTATTTCACCGAAGCCAATGGTCGAATCTACAGTTTGGCTACTAAGGCAAATAAAGAAGAAACGGAAAAGATCGTGAAACAATCAGAGAAAGTGATCGAGTCTTTACAAGAGAAATCGAGCCGCCCTCAGCAGGCTAAAAATTAATGAATCCCGATCTCCCACTTTTTCCATTTCAAATCCTCACAACCCTAATTTAGAAAACCTCAAAATAACAATATGAGTTTAACCGACCAATTAAATGCGCAAACACAAATTACCCTACCCGAGTTGCTGAAAAAAATGACGGATCTGGGTGGGTCTGACCTTCATATTACTACGAAGAGTCCGCCGCAGGTTCGTGTTCACGGCCACCTTAGTCCGCTTGAAGGATACGATCCGTTTACGGCAGATGAAACAAAGCGTCTTGCATATTCCGTTTTGACCGATCAGCAAAAACATCGTTTCGAGGAAAATCTCGAACTCGATTTTTCATTCGGTTTAAAGGGGATGTCACGTTTTCGTGCAAATCTGTTTAACCAAAAGGGTGCGGTTGGCGCCGTATTTCGTGCAATACCATACGAAATTCTGGGGTTTGATAAGCTAGGACTTCCTTCCGTCGTGAAGGACTTATGTAATCGACCACGGGGTCTTGTCCTTGTGACAGGACCGACCGGTTCGGGAAAATCCACAACGCTTGCTTCGATGGTGGACAAGATCAATATCGATCGCCGCGAGCATATTCTTACTATTGAAGACCCGATCGAGTTTCTTCACGAACACAAGAAATGCGTTGTAAATCAACGCGAAGTAAATTCGGACACCCACGGCTTCGCCGATGCACTCCGTACAGCGCTTCGCCAGGATCCTGACATCGTGCTGGTTGGTGAAATGCGTGACCTTGAAACCATAGAAATGGCTTTGCGTATCGCAGAAACGGGTCACTTAACATTCGCAACACTTCACACAAATTCCGCATCCTCGACCATAAACCGGATTATCGATGTTTTCCCGGCCGGCCAGCAGAGTCAGATTCGAACACAGCTTTCGCTTGTGCTCGAAGGAATACTTTGTCAATCCCTTCTTCCAAAAGCAGACGGAAAAGGGCGATGTATGGCGATGGAAGTTTTGGTGCCAAACTCGGCTATTCGAAATTTGATACGGGAAGACAAAATTCACCAGATCTATTCGATGATGCAGACCGGACAGGATAAATATGGTATGCAGACCTTTAATCAGGCACTCGCAACTTTGTATCACACGCGTAAGATCACACTTGAGCAAGCGATGCAGCGGACCTCAAACGCTGACGAGCTCAAGAACCTGATCGACCGAGGTGCGGGTACGAATGATTCGTATAGAGGCCCAGGCGGCGGTCCGGGTGCAGGAAAACCCGGCAGCCATCCGAGTCCGTACATGAAGGGTCGCCCGGTAGGAAAACGCCCGGCCGTTAGCTAGGAATTTATTTGACAGGAGCTATTTAAGGAAATGCCAACATTTACATATAAAGGAAAAAATCGCCTCAACGAATTGGTTTCGGGCGAGCGAGTAGCCAAAAGTCAGGATGACTTGAAAGCGTTGTTAAAACGTGAACAAGTCACGATGATGCAGGCGTCCGAAAAGGGAAGCGAACTACGAATTCCAAAACTCGGACGTAAGAAAAAGAAAGTAAAAGCAAAAGAACTCGCAATTTTTACAAGACAATTCTCTGTTATGATCGACGCAGGTCTTCCGCTTGTTCAATGTTTGGATATATTGGGTAACCAACAGCCAAACGCTTTTTTCAAACAAGTTTTGCACCAGGTCCGCGAAGATGTTGAGCAGGGATCAACCCTCGCATTCGCGCTTTCAAAGCACCCAAAAGTTTTTGATAATCTCTACACAAATATGGTAGAAGCCGGTGAAACCGGTGGTGTGCTTGATCTGATTCTTCAGCGTCTGGCAACCTTAATTGAAAAGGTTGTAAAACTGAAAAGAAGCATTATTTCCGCTTCGATATATCCTGCAGCCGTTGTGGTTGTGGCGATCGCCGCGGTTGCAACGATCATGGTTGTGGTGATTCCGCAGTTTGAGCAGATCTTTCTGGGTCTTCTCGGACCGGGCGAAGCGCTGCCGCTTCCCACAAGAATTGTAATGGCGATCAGTAATTTTCTCGCCGGCTGGGGCGGGCTCGGTTTGCTCGTAACGATCATTGGTACATGTATAGGAACAAGCTTTTACTACAAAACGCCGGGAGGGCGCCACAACATTGACGCTCTTCTTTTGAAGCTGCCGATCTTTGGAAGTATTTTGAGAAAGATCGCGGTTGCGCGTTTCTCCAGAATCCTGTCGACATTGATGTCATCGGGTGTTCCGATTCTTCAGTCGTTGGAAATTACGGCAAAAACCGCCGGAAACGTAATAATCGAAAATGCAATTTTGAAAGTGCGTGAAGGTGTCGAACGCGGTGAAAGCTTTGTCGAACCGCTTCAAGCCACAAAGGTGTTCCCTGAAATGGTTGGACAGATGATCGGCGTCGGTGAACAAACCGGTGCGATGGATGCCATGCTCGGAAAGATCGCCGATTTCTACGAAGACGAAGTGGATTCAGCAATCGCCGATCTGCTCGCAATGATCGAACCTGTGTTAATCGCATTCTTAGGTATAACCATCGGTTCAATCGTTATATCCATGTATCTGCCGCTGTTTACCCTAATCGGAAAACTCGCAGGCGGTGCGAAATAATCACTAGATAATCTAAGGAATAGCTCCTTATTCAGAAGGCAGTCGTTATGGCTGCCTTCTTTTTCGTTTAAGGTCTTACCGGCTAGTTTGATATTATTGAAATAATGCTGAACTTGATTCGAGGAGATTTTATGAAACGCGCACTATTCCTGATGGTTTTCTCGGGTTTGATCGCCTGTGCATCATCTGAGCCGACCGGGTTGGCGGAAAACAAGATTATTTCAGCGACAAATATCGGTTCATCTGCCGAAACGCAATTTAAGGTGGAAACGGTTGCGACCGGGCTTGAAGTGCCCTGGGGTTTTGCGTTTTTGTCGGAAGGAAACATGCTATTTACAGAGCGGCCGGGTCGCGTGCGGATGATAGAGAACGGAAAACTGCGCAACGAAATCGTTTTTAAGGTTCCGGATGTTGAGCCTTCGGGCGAAAGCGGGTTGATGGACATTTCGCTCCATCCGGAATTTGCGGATAATAAATTTGTTTACCTTGCCTATGCTTACAATGCGGACGGAAAACATGTCAAAATAGTGCGCTACACTTTTGACGGGAAAACTCTTAAGGAAGACAAAATAATCATCGATAAGATTCCCGGTGCACCGAATCATGCGGGAACCCGCGCGCGTTTTGGTCCCGATGGAAACCTTTATGTGACGACGGGCGACTCGACCGACTGGAGCCTCGCGCAAAAAACCGATTCGCTCGCCGGAAAAACCTTACGCATAAATGACGACGGCAGTATTCCTGAAGACAATCCCTTTGTTAATGATAAAAACTATCGCCCGGAAATTTGGACGATCGGACATCGAAATGCCCAGGGACTGGCGTGGCAGCCTGGAACAGGCTTAATGTTCCAAACATCTCACGGCCCGAGTTATTTTGAGGGAAGAGGCGGCGGAGCAGACGAAGTCAATATCGTTGAGGAGGGTAAGAATTACGGTTGGCCGGAAATTTGGGGAAACAAGACCAAAGAAGGAATGGAATCACCGCTTCTCGAGTATTCTCCGGCGTGTGCTCCGGCGAGCGGTATGTTTTACGACGCAGACAAGTTTCCTGAGTTTAAGGGAAATTTCTTTTTCGGCTGTCTTCGCGGAACGAAAATTATCAGAGTCGTGCTAGACGGGCGAAAAGTAGTCGGGCAGGAAAACCTTCTCGAAGGCAATTTCGGGCGAATTCGCGAAATGGCCGAGGGACCGGACGGCTATATTTATTTCGCAACCTCGAATCAAGACAGTCGCGGACGACCCGATGAAAAAGATGATCGTATCTTAAGACTTGTTCCCACGGAATAAAGAATCTTGATGATCGAATGTGGGTTTTCCTAACTGTGCCCGATGACGCTCTGAGGATAGCTTTAGTTAGAGCACCCTTCCTGCGTGCGGGTTTCTGCAGTGTCGAGCACCCTTACAGGCGTGCGGGTTTCTGGAGTGCCGAGAGCACCCTTCCTGCGGGCGGGTTTGTGCAGTGTCGAGAGCACCCTTTCTGCGTGCGGGTTTCTGAAGTGTCGAGAGCACCCTTACTGCGTGCGGGTTTCGGGAGTGCCGAGAGCACCCTTACTAGCGTGCGGGTTTCTGCAATGATTCCAAACCTTTTTGGCGTTGCTGCGTAAACTCACAGGACAGATTTACGCCCGTTTCTTGCATCAAAAACCGGGTAATAAAAATATCGCAAAATAGGAGTTTTGTTAATGAAGTTACGATTCAATAATTTTCGGCAGAGATCATTTGCCATTTTTATAATGCTTGGTTTGCTGAGCATGCAGGGTCTCGCCCAGATGGCGGGTGTCAAGAATGCTGTTTCTGAAGCCGGTTCGCTTTCCCGGATCGAAATGGAACTCGCGAATAACATTCGCGTTGAGTCGATCAAAGATTTTACAAATGCGCTGTCCGCCGACAATATGGAAGGACGCGGAACAATGCAGCCGGGCGGCGATAAGGCGGCAAAGTGGATCGCCGACAAATTTACTGAGTTGGGATTGAAACCGTTAGGAGACAAGGGCAGCTATTTACAGTCCATTAAGTTTAAGGAAACCCTTTTAACTCCGGAAACGACGTTTAAGGCTGGTGAAAAAACTTTCACACTTGGAAAAGATTACGGGTTTGTCCCGCTTCCGTTTAAGAAAACGGATCAGAGTGCGGAAGGGGATTTACTCTTTATAGGCTACGGAATGGAGGCTTTTGCAAAGTACGGGGATCTTTCTAAGGCACGCGGAAAAATCGTCGTGATGATCGATGGTCCGCCTGCGAGCGTATCAAAAGAACAGTGGGAAAAAGGGGGAATCAATTCCGCGATCATTCAGAGCCTTTTCGTAAATGGTGCAAAAGGAATAATCATTGTCGGCAACGGCAGAGAGGGCGACAAAACGGAAGAATATGTTGATTATTTTGGTAGAAGGCACGTTTCGCTCGAAGGTGAAACTTCATCTTCTGCTCCATTTCCGATTCCGCCCGTAATGATGATCACAAAAGATGCATTGTCAAATCTTTTCGCCAAGTCGGAAGTAAAGTTAGCTGACGCATTGGAAAACGCGGAGACGAGCACATTTAAGTCTTTTCCATTAAATCTACCTGCGAAGATCGTCGCGAAATATTCGAATTCAAAAGGAACGGGCAATAATGTCGTAGGATATATCGAAGGTTCTGACCCTATTCTCAAAAGTGAGGCAGTGCTTTTCTCGGCGCACTACGATGCCTATGGCTTGGAAAACGGACAGATCTTTAACGGCGCGGCGGATAATGCACTCGGAACATCCGAAATGATTTCTGTTGCCGAAGCCTATTCAAAGATGGAAACCAAGCCCAAACGCTCATTAATTTTTCTCGCGGTCACGGGAGAGGAGTACGGATTGTACGGGTCGAAATACTGGTCAAAAAATCCAACATGGGATATCAAAAAGGTCGCCGCGAATTTGAACCTCGATGGCATTGGAACAGAAGTTTACGGTCCCGTGAAAAATATGGTCGGATTTGGAGCGGAGCATTCGACATTGGGTGGAATGCTTGATGATGTTGCCAAATCATACGGAGTGAAAATTATGCCCGATCCGCAGCCCGAAGAAAAAGTATTTTACCGCTCGGATCATTATTCGTTTGTCGAACGCGGCGTACCGGCATTGATGCTTATGGGCGCGCCGGAAGGCACAAAGGAAGAGTTGATCGCGAAGATCAAGGCTTGGGAAAAGGTAAATTATCATCAACCGACTGACGACGTTATGAGCGAATGGCACTGGGATGGAGCAAAAACGGTTGCCGATATGATGGGTATATTAGGAATGAGAATCGCAAATCAGCAAGCTATGCCAAGCTGGCTTCCGACTTCTCGGTTTGCGGATCTCAAACGCGGGAACACCAAAGACCTTCCTGAAGAGAATTAGCGAGTGTAAAGCGCAAAAATATGAGGACGTCTGAAAATGCAATTTGTCCGCTTTACGGAGTGCTGCCTTTAGGCGGTTTTATTTTAATTCGCCGGTTTTGCCGAAGAGAAAAATACCAAAACATCCAAAGGTTCTTCAATTGAATGAAATTTGTGCGGAATTCCTCCTTTTACAAAAACTAAAGTGCCTTTTTTTACCTGTTTGTCCTCTTCGCCGATTCGAAGTGTCGCCTTTCCGTTCTCAATGTAATAAACCTCGTCTTCATCGTGAACGGGCTGTTTGTCATCCGCATTTTGGGGAAGTGAATAAAGCCCCATACTCAATGTTTCGCGTTTGAAAAAAGGAAGATACCAACGCCTTGATTCTTTGCGTTTAGCAATCAATTTGGAAATCTCAAATGCTTCCCAAACCTTTTCTTTTTTGGCTTCCTTCCTTTCCGACACTTCCGCTTTTGAATCTTTTTTTTGAGCGAAAATATCCGAAGCATTTCTATCTAAAAACCAACCCATCGCAATACAAAATGCAAATATCCAGGGCACATATTTTTTCATCAGTTTTACCATTTACCTTAAAACTATCTTCTACGTTCGCAGGTAAATTCCCAATTCATTAATGCTTTGCCATCGGTTACATTTTCGGCTTTCCAGCTATACCTGCCTTCACCGATATTAAAGAATGTTTTGCCATTTTTTCTTTAGTTTTATCGTAAATGCGCGTGCCCGAAGCGACGACCGTTTTGCTCCAGTATCTATCCTGAATTCCCCCACCATTCACGAAGTAGCCGGAGTTCCAAATCGTCTTCGATTCGATCCACGTTCCGTCCAGCTGTCTTTCCTTATCGTCGCAGGAAAACGCCCCGATCATGAACGAAAACTGCGCGGTTTCCTCGGGTGCATTTGGATTCAATTTACCAAACGGATGAGAAGGACTCGGTTCAAACGCAGTAGGACGATTCGCTTCGGAAGAATCCCTTTTCTCCTCATCTTTTTGGGCATCAACCGCTATGGATGAAATGAAAAACACTGCAAATAACATAGGGATAAATAGAAGCTTATGTTTATACAAGATTTTCTACTTATCGTTTTCGATATTTGATTCGAGATGCCCCTATTCTTTCACAAGCTTTTGTCAGGTGTCTTGAAAGAGTTTTGAAATTTCCATTAAACTCTCAAAATACAATTACTTATATTTTGTCCAAGCCATACCGTCGGGATTATCGCCGGGCTTTATGTCTTTAATAAATTCCATCTTTTCGAGATCGAAAACTTTTACAATATCAAGTTGCGTTAAGGCGACAAAAGCTCGTTTGCCATCGGGTTGAAGTTGAATTCCGACCGGGGTTCCCCCAACCGTTACGCGTTTTAATTCCTTTCGGGTTTTTGCATCAACTACTACCAGTTCGCCGGCAGAAGCATCCGAGACCAAAACTTTTGAACCATCGGGAGTAAATTTCAAACGAATCGGAACTTTTCCAACCGTGATATCTTCTTTGATCGTGTCGGTTGCGATATCAAGAATAGAAATTTTGCCATCGCCATTTTGTCCAACCCACAGCTCTTTCCCGTCCGGCGATATATCAATGGCCTCGGGCTGCCTACCGACTGCGATTTGCTTTATATTTTGCGGCGAAGCGTTTCCGCCGACATTAATAACGGTGACTGAATCGGACGCAATATTCGCCGTGTAAATTTTACTTTTGTCTGGTGTCATCACGAGCATATGCGTGGCTGATTGCCCCGTTCCCATCACCCAATCGACAATACCTTTTTCGGGATTGTAGCGCGCAACTGTGCGGCTTCCTTCGGATGTAAAATAGATCTTGCCATCCGCCTCGACGATTCCGTGCGGTCGCCAAAGTCCGCCGAGATCGACGCGTTTTACTTCCTTTTTATTTACGAGGTCGATGATTGAAAGCGAATTATTTGGTGTTTGAGCACCGTAATTTGCAACATAAGCCGTCTTGCCATCCGGCGAAGTGATGACCTCGTGCGGAAAGTCTCCGGTTGGAATTTTTGCGATGATCTCGAGCGTTTCACCGTCAACCATTACCAACGTCGCTTCCGCTTTGTTCAAGATTAGAAGTGCGGAATCGCTCTTTGCTGTCCCCATTTTATCCTGAGAACAATTAACCAACGGAAAAGCCAAAAATAAAAGGCTGAACAATAAAAGAAACCGATTCGAAAATCTCATTTATATCTCTCCACTAGATCTATGTGCATTCTTACGGTCGAAACGTTCGTAAAGTTTTGAGACGAATCGGGATCGGGATAACGCTTCTTTTTCGAGCATAGCCATAATTCTTTGACAAGAATTTGATTTTTGTCATTTGGTGATACCTACAGGTTATATAATGAAATGTAAATAGCACAATATGACACCTTAACCTAATGCTCCTTTTGGAGAAGCAGTTTATGAGTAATAACAAAAATACAGCCGAAATCGCCGAAAGGCATCAGCAGTTGATAATTCTTGCGATTCTCTACAGTGAACAAACATTTGCTCAGGCAACTCAAATATTTTTGTCCAATCAAGATGTAGCTTCTGCAACAAAAATGGTCGAATTGTTTACTATTCATTATCCCAAATCCGCAATTGGACATTTCTTTTTGGCGGTAGCGGCAAGAGCGGGCGGAAATAGAGAGAAGGCTGCGAAGGCGGTTGAAACGGCGATCAAACTTTATGAGGCGGACCCGAAGCCCGAATTGAATTCATTATATGCAAACATGAAACAATTTGAAGCGGGTTCTACAGTAGAAAAGCAAGACGAAGTTTCGTCCGGCCTCGAATTATGCTACTTGGGGAAAATCACTTTTTCAGGCGGTCCAGAAACTCACTTCTGAATTTCGCAACCTTTGGCGCTACAACACCGACACAATATGGCTGATTGGGATTATTTGCAAAATATTCCTGATGATAATCTTCTGCCGGATAAAAATTTGTAAACTCCGTAACTTCTGTGACGATATCGTCGTCAAAAATTCCTTCTTCGGTGATCTCTTCGATAACTTTCTCGGCAGTTTCCTTCTGCTCGGGTGTATTGTAAAAGATCGCCGAACGGTACGATTCTCCGATGTCATTTCCCTGGCGATTTAATGTCGTCGGATCATGAGTTGCGAAAAAGACCTGTAATATTTCTTTGAACGATATTTGATTTGTATCAAACTTGATCTGGATCGCTTCCGCATGTCCGGTGCTTTCCGAGCAAACCTCCTGGTACGTAGGGTTCTCCGTATGTCCACCTGAATAGCCGGAGACGACCTCTTCGACACCTCGTAAATCGACAAAGATCGCCTCGGTGCACCAAAAGCATCCATTGGCGAGCGTTGCTGTTTCAATATTTGGTTGATTCATAGTTTTTCTTATAGACAGCAGATTTGCTGCATAGTGATACGTATTATTTCTGAAATTTAAACTCGCCGAATTTCGACGGAACGTGGAAATTTGGCATATCGGTTTCTGTGGGCTGCCAGGCTAAATAGCCTCGCGATTCGCCCGAACCAAGAATTCGAAAAAGATTACCAGCCCAGATCTCATTTGCTCTAGGGGGTTTTCCAAAGGCATTCCAGTGAATTTTTGCCGCCACCCTGATCTGCGTTATACCTATTTCGGCTGCACATTTCATTTCCGAATAATAATCCCAATTTGTCTCACGCTTATTCCCCGAAATTGTGATCTCAAGATCGAGCCATTCCCCGGTTGGTGCTATTTCAAACTCAAAATAATGTGCCGTATTTCCACTTTCGGGGGCAATAAATATTTCGCAAACATCGCGGTCCCAAAGTCCGTCCGTTTTCGCCTCAAGATTCGGATTCTCGCTTATGATCAAAGGTTCATATTGATTTGCAGAGAACCGAACATAGAGTGCGGCGCTTGACCACAAAAGTCTTACCGACGTGTGTCTTTCGACCGGTGCTTTTTTACCTGACCAATATCGCTCAATTACAACTTCAGACGCCGTTTCCCACGATCTATTTTCCAATTCTGATATATCAAAATCAGCTTCGATATACTGAATATTTAAACTCATTAAAGTTTGTCGTTAAAAAATCCGATTACTTTTGCCCAGGCGTCGTCTGCCGCGTTTTTATCAAAAACCTCGGGACGCGTATTGTTAAAAAATGCGTGATCGGCTTCGTAAACTACCGAATCAACATCGAGTTCATATTTTTCAGCAGCGGCTTCGAGTTCGGCAACTTTAGCCGGATTTATCCAGGCGTCCTTTGTTCCCGAAATAAAAACAACGGGCACATTTAAGTTTTTCAAAATTTCTTCCGGAGGAATGTCTCCGTAAAAGGGCGCGGCGGCGCTTATACCTTCGAGTTCGCAAGCAGCACGAAGCGCGTACGTTCCTCCCATGCAGTAGCCTGAGATTCCGACGTGAGTTTTTTGGTAAGTTTCACATAGTTTATCGATCGCGTTCTCAATCGTGTCGAGTCCGTCCTCGATGTTTAGATCGGCCATCATTTTTGCGGCTTCATCAGGGTTTGAAGCAAGCTTACCTCGATACAGATCGGGTGCGACCGCTATGAATCCCTCATCTGCATAACGCGCTGCGATGTCTTTAATATGGTCATTTAGGCCCCACCATTCCTGTATTAAAACGACCGCTTTGGTGTTTTTATTAGTTTCGTCCGGAACGGCAACGTGGGCGATTGTCGCACCATTTGCCGTGTCAAAACTCAGAGTTTCCGTTTTCATAACTGCTCCTTTGGGAAATTTTAATGCTTTGATTCTAAGTGCTTTGAACTCTTTCTGCAAAACACCGCGACAAGTCTTCGTAGAGTGTCAGTAGCGCAACCGTATGGGAGGGCTCAATCGCTCTCTCGAAACAACGGTAAGGCTTCGTATCCGTCGTCCTACCGTAAGGGTAGGGAGAGCTCAACTCATTGGCGAAGCCCTCCCGGTCGGGCTGCTGACACGTGACAAGAAAACCGTTAGAATAGCGCTACACTGATACGCTAATAAATTCGGGAGAATCAAATGTTACGAAAAAGTCTCTTTCTAACTGCTGCGCTTTACCTTTGCACGGTTTTTGTAATAGCCCAACCAGATCGGGATGTCGATCTGCTTCTTTACAACGGCAAAATCTTTGCCGCAGACGGTAAAGGCACGATTCATCAGGCAGTTGCGATCAAGGGAAGCCGCATTTATGCCGTCGGAAATACCGGGCAGCTCCGTGAGAAATTCGATGCGAAGAAAGAAATCGATCTCAAAGGCAAACTCGTGACACCGGGTTTTAACGATGCACATATACACTTCGTCGGCGTGGGTTTAGCACTTCTGCGCGTCGATTTAAACGGCTCAAAAACGGTCGATGAAGCAAAGGAGCGGATTGCCGCCAAAATAAAGGAATTGCCGAAAGGTGCCTGGGTTTTGGGGCGCGGTTGGGATCATACACTCTGGGGAAATAAGTTGCCGACGCGAAAAGATTTGGACGATATTTCACCCGATAATCCAGTTTTTGTTCAGAGGGTTGACGGACATATCGCGTGGGGGAATTCGCTCGCATTTCGGCTTGCCGGAATTACGAAGGCGACAAGAGCTCCCGAAGGCGGCGAAATTGTGTTGGACAAAGACGGCGAACCCGAAGGCGTTTTAAAGGAAACCGCCCAGGGTTTGGTTGATGACGTCAGACCTCAAACGACCGCAGCGGAAGTCCTAAAAGGAATTGAGCTTGCTCTCGAAGAAGCAAAGAAGTTTGGCTTAACGAGTGTTCAGGGCGGTGCGGATTATTCGGCAATTCCGCTTTATAAGCAACTTCTGGAAGACGACAAACTTACTGCGAGGGTCGCCGTTTGGCAGGATTTTGAAACCGAGGTTGAAACTCTGGTAAAACAGCGAAGCGATTTTGCACTTCTGAGACTTGATCCAAATCGCTTGAAACTGGGAATATTGAAGGGCTATATGGATGGTTCACTCGGCTCACGAACCGCCGCGATGATTGCACCGTATTCCGACGATCCCCAAAATAATGGTATTCCCCGAAGACCGGCTGCGGAAATGATAAAAATGATCGTCGAACGCGATGCAGCAGGTTTTCAGATCGGTCTTCATGCGATTGGCGATTTGGGGAATAGGATTGCTTTGGATGGCTTTGAGAAGGGTAGAATAGAGGCTAAACCGTGCGCCGAACGGCAGAAAATAAGTTTTAATGGCGGGATGATCGCAGGATCATTTGTAAATGGACGTTGCCGCCACCGAATCGAACATTCTCAAGTAGTCGCTCCATCTGATTTTGTGCGTTTTCGTGATCTTGGAATTATCGCCTCGATGCAGACGACACACGCGATCACCGATAAACGCTGGGCCGCTGATCGTTTGGGTGAATATCGTACTCTCGGCGCATACTCATGGCATACTTTTAAATCTTACGGTGTTCACGTCGCGTTTGGAACCGATTCTCCGGTCGAACCATTGAATACTTATTTGACGCTTTATGCCGCAGTCAGCAGACAGAGTGAAGACGGCGAACCTGCAGGCGGTTGGCAGCCGCAGGAAAAACTTTCGATGGAAGATGCGATCCGCGCGTACACATACGAATCTGCATATGCGGAATTTGCGGAAAAAGAAAAGGGGACGATCGACGTTGGTAAACTCGCCGACCTGGTAGTTCATTCAAAAGATTTGCTGACGATCCCGCACAAGGCGATCCTGGAAACACGACCGGTTTACACGATCTTTAATGGCAAGATCGAATATGAAAACTAGGCAGAAACCCGACAGTTTTGGCGGGTGCGATAGTGATTTACAAGTATTTTCGCGGTGTCACCTTTTTACACGCGGATGTCCCGAAAACTATGGTTATAGGTAACGAATTTGACTACAATGAGCTCCCCCTCGCATATCTCATTAGGGTGCGAACTTTTGGAATCTGGCTTCACGGTGACAAACGAACTTCGGTTGATCGTCACGGGAAGAATAAATACGGTTCATCCCGGGTCACGGCTAGCAATATTCTAAAAACACGAATGTCTAAAAACATTAGGGTGGCAGCGTTTTTCCTGAACCAAAAACAGCGATTTTGTGTCGAACAAGCGATTTTAGGTGTTTGTAGGTTTCGTGGGTACGAATTAATGGCTGTAAATATTAGAACGAACCATTTTCACGTGGTTCTTTCAGCACATTGCACACCCGACCGGATTGTCCACGCATTTAAGAGTTATTTCACCCGCGCACTGAGAGAGGAAGATCTTGTAACGAATGAGCGAAATCTCTGGGCTAGATAGAGGGAAGTGTGCGAGATATCTTTGGAAACAAAGCCATGGAGATGCGGCAGTAGAATATGTGCATTTTTGGCAGGGTGACGATATTACTCATTTTCAGCGACTGATGTCGTCATTGGATGATTAAGATCCGATGATCCGTAGAAGTGTGGGAATCGCAGATTACTACGGCCACCCTTCATAACTGTCGGGTTTCCGCCCTTAAAGATTATGAAATTTATTGTTATCGGTTCGGGCACTTCTGTTCCGCACCCGGAAAGGAGTAGTTCTGCTTATTGGGTTGAAACTGAAAAGGGCTCCCTGATGATGGATTTTTCTCCCTCTGCGATTCACCGGATCGCTCAGGAACGACTCGACTGGGTAAATCTTGATGCGATTTGGATCTCACATTTTCATCTTGATCATTTCGGGGGTCTTGCACCTTTTTTGTTTGGAACCAAATGGGCACCGGAAACTCAGGGAAGGACAAAGCCTTTGAAAATTTTTGGTGCACGAGGGTTACGCGCGCTTTTGACGAAATATGACGACGCTTATGATTTCGGGTTTTTGGAACAGCCCTTTCCGCTTGAGATTGTCGAAGTCGAGCCGCTGGAAAAATTCCGGATCTTAGAGGATCTTGAGGCGGTTTCGTTTTCAACTCCACACACCGAAGAAAGCCGCGCAATTCAGCTCAAAGATTCAGGAGGGACAACACTGGTTTTTAGTGCGGACACGGGTTTTACAAAACAGCTCGGTGCATTTGCGCGAAATGTCGATCTATTTGTGATGGAATGTTCTTTCGTAAGAAATAAACCGGTCGAATCACATCTCGATTTGGCCGAGGCGATGCATCTGGCGCGATATTCAAAGGCGAAAAAGGTAGTGCTAACGCATCTTTATCCCGAATGGGACGAAGTCAATTTTGCAGAGGAAATCGCAAAGTTTCAACCGGGTTGTTCGGTTATTGAAGCGCTAGACGGTTTGAGAATCGAGATCTAAAAATCCAACATGAATTCTATTCAGAGGGTTCGCCGGGGTTTTCAACGGGCTTGCTAGGAGAAAAAAATTCGGCAAATAAACCCGTCCTTCCGCTATGTTGAAGAATGTGTTTGTAAAGAACCGTTACGAGCGCCACGATCGGAATTGAGAGAAACACACCCGGAATCCCGGCAATCTGTTCTCCGGCGAGGACGGAAAGCACCACTGCAAGCGGATGAAGGTGAACGCCTTCACGAACAATTCTTGGATAGGTTACATAATCGTGTGTAAGGCGGAGGATCACTAAAAAAAGTGCTGTCCAAATTGCCTGCCAAGGGTTATCGGAAACTGCTCCCACGAGGGTTGCAGTAATTCCAATTGCCAACGGACCGAGAAGCGGAACGAATTCCAATATTCCCGCGAGAATTCCCAAAAGAAGAGCATAATCCAGCCCGATCATTGTAAAAGCCAAAGTGCAAAGCGAGCCGATCAGAAAACATGAGATCAGTTGTGCTCGCGTATAGGCTGCGAGTGTACTATTTACATCTGAAACAAACGATTCTGCCCGTGCGCGCCATCGTCCAGACGGGAAGAAACCTAGGACCATATTGCGGAATAATGCCGCGTCTTTTAGGAAAAAAAACGACAGTATCGGAACCAAGATCAGCCACGGTAAGTAGGTTAATACATCGAAAGCTGTGTTTCCGGCAAGGGCTGTTATTTGCGTTCCGATTTCGCCTACGATCACACCGATTCGCGTATTGATTTCGGTTTGAAATTCTTCCGAAATCATAAGCTGCTCATATTGTATATTGAGTGCTTGAACCTTCTCCTGAAAAAGGCTCGCGTAGTTTGGTAAATTATCGGCAAATTCCCGGATCTGTTGGACAATAAGAGGTGCAAGATACGCGATCGCAATTCCAAACACACCGAAAACCGCAAGGTACGATATGAGAATTGCAAAAGGACGGGGCATAAGATTGCCGTGATTTCTGGATGTAAACGGACGCCTTATCAAACCCACCAGCGGATCGAGAAGATAACCAAGGAAAATCGATAAGACAATGAGAAACAAAAGAAACGTTAGTTTGTAGAGGCCAAAAGCGATGACCGACGCGAGAATTATTATCAGAATTGATACCGTAACGACGCGTGTTATGGCGCGTATACTTGGCTTAGAAGGTTCAAGATAGACTCTTTCCACTCGGGCTTTTTGCGCTTCCTTTCCTTTTCGTTTTTTAGTATTCTCCTCAGCCAATTTTTTCTCCACTCGTCAAGTTTATTTTGAATTCGAACTTTTGTTTGATTTCGATGCGGCTTTCTTAGCCTCGGCTTTCTTTTTGAGTTCGGCTGCGGGTTTTGAAAAATCCTCGTAATCAAAACGCTTCTTTAGGTCGCTTAAATCCTTGTCTTCAATCGCGTAATTAGTCCCGACAAAAAGAGTCTTGTTGTCTTTCGCAAGTGTCCTTCGATTTGCACGATAGGTCTTTTCTTTGAAAATTTTTTTATCTTCCGAGCTGAATGCTTCGCCGTCTTTTCTCTTGAACGTAAAAATATAGTCAAAATCCGCAGTTTTTAACGATTTTAGTTCGCGTTCGAATTCAGTTACCTTGGGTTTGGCATTCGCTGTCGGAGTGTTAGAAGCGGATTTAATTTCCGGAGCATCCGAGCCGCAAGAGAATCCTAATGAAGTGACCGCGAAAATAAATAAAAACGGTGATAACTTGTAATTTCGCATCATTGTTGCACCTCACGGCGTTCATCAATCGGAACATCCTCTTGAACATTATCTTCCTCTTCATCTAGGTCGCTGTCGTCTTCCTCGTCAAGGTCATTTGCATTTACGTTGGCATTTGTTTCGAGATTCACATTACCATTTTCGTCAGTTTTTTCCGCATCCTGGAGTTCCTGCAGCTCCTCGGCGGTCTTTGGCGTATCTTCACTTTCGGGCGGTGGTTCGCCTTTTTCGTCGCGAATTTTCAAAATGTAGGCTTCGCCGTCTTCATAAACTTTATCTGCCCAACCGCTTTCGAGAATATTGGCGATGAAATCTTCATTCTCCTTCGCATCGGAGAAAATATATCTGGCTTTGAACTTTTCCAGAATTATCGGAGCGGGATCATCGATCTTGCCACTCGTTATTTCTTTAATCAGACGGAGCAGCTCCGCATCCTGTGAATGTAAATACTTGGGATCTAAACCCCATACATATGTGTGAGCGGTATCGAGGAAAAACAATTTCGGAAAATCATCCCAATTGCAATTGAAAATGCGTTCGCCTGCCGGAATGTTTTCGAGAGCCCAGTCCATAGCTTCTTCATACTTATCGTCCGGCTCATTATTCCTGATGCTGGTTACCAACCCTTCCTGTTTTATTCCGTAAGTTTGGATATTCATACCGATGAAGTTGTAAAACATCAAGCCTACAAAGAATATGCCGAGGGTAAACCTAAGAGTTTGCATTACATTGCCCCACATCTCGCCCTGTTCGGTAGTTTTCTCAGAATCAAGAAGGGGCTCAATATCGCGGCGGAAATCCTCGGGTAGTTGTGGAGCTGTTGACGTAAAAAATGATTTCCAGCTAAACGCACAAAACAGGATCGCAAAAGGTGGAAAATATTCAGCGAGGCGTTTTGATTTGAACATCCAAACGAGAAGAACGGTTGAAAATACAAGAAAAAACGTTGCTTTTTCAGGAAGTCTTTCGCCTCGGGGTCTGAAAAGGATATAGCCGATCAGCATCGCCACGAGTGCGACCGTCAGATGTGTCAATAATTGGGTACCTGTATATGGATACCATTCCCCGCCGACCGAAACATCAAAATCGCCGATCTTCGTTGTGAAATGTTCCCAAAAAAGACCTAAGTTGTTTGGAAAATATGGGTTGATCAAATTCCCGAGGATCATGCCGCCGATTGTATAGGCAAGAGGCTGCCATTCAAATTTTCGCTCGTTCCAGCCAATGATCGCGACCCAAATAATGGCAGCGAGAAAAAGAAGGGGAAAGAGGCTGTATGTCCAAACAAAAACAAACATCAAGGGAAGGAGCCAGACGTATTTGCGTTCGAACAAAAGAAAAATTCCGGCGACGGTATAAATTATTGTAAGCGGCGGAGCCTTCGCCATACTCATTCGATAAAAGAATGGGTTTGAACAGGTAAGTAAAGCACCGAGCCACAATAGCAGGTACGTGACATTGTAGCGGAAAAGCAGCCAATAAACGGAGAAAACTGCGATACTTCCGTAAAACACGGCGGCGACCTTTGCTGCGGTTACAGGCTCGAAAAACCACAGGAACGGAATCTGCAAAAGATGAAAAAGAAAATGGTGGTCTGCGTAGTTTGCGGGATTTAAGACGGTAAGCGGCAGCCATTTAAACGTCGGAAGCCAATAGAAATTCTTGGCGTTTTCCCAAATCATTGAGCTCCAGCGAATATGATAATATCCATCCCAATCTCCGCAGCAGATCGCAGAGGTGGAAAACTGCAACAGAACCATCAAAAGAAGGATGACGAAAAAGCCAAATACCAGATAGACGATTCGCATTGCGTTTTCGCCTTCAAGCCATTGCCGCCAATTGATTGCGGGTCGTTTCGTTAGTTGGTCCGGATTCTCGGCGGTAGTTGCGTCCGCCGGGACATCCTCCGCCAGTTCAGCGTTTTCGGCAGCTGAATCCTGCGGTTCTTCGTTGGTATCCAAAATCTCTTCCATATTTTTATTGCCACTGAAATTTAGGAGCAGGTTAAAACATTTGTGGCGGGAAAAAGTGAAATTATTCTAATGATTGCAGTTAAAATGTTGTGTTTGAAATAACAAGTAATAGAACAAAAAATTCTAACTCAAAATACCACGAAATAAAAGAAAACGCATTTGCCAACCAAATTTTGAGAACCTAAAATCGACAACTTAATTATGTATCCAAAAGGCAATTTATTTATTGACGCTTCCCACGGGAAACTCGAAGGAATACTAAAAGAACCGACGGGTGGCTCAAAAGGCGTTGCGCTCGTTTGTCATCCGCATCCTCTTGGCGGCGGAACGATGCATAACAAGGTAGTTTTTCGCGCCGCCGCCGGTTTAAACGATGCAGGATTGGTCGCTCTGCGATTTAACTTTAGCGGAGTTGGAAATTCTACAGGCAAACACGATGATGGTGATGGCGAAATGCAGGATGTAAAGGACGCGCTCGATTATCTGACTGCCAATTATCCCGATCAGCCGATTACGTTAGCGGGATTTTCTTTTGGGTCGAGAGTTGGCACTGAGGTCGGGATGAATGATGATCGCGTCGTTCGTTTGATCAGCATCGGAACCCCGGTCGATAAATATAAGGATTACGACTATTTAGAAAACTTGAGAAAACCGATTCTTTTTGTTCACGGGGATAAGGACGAGTTTGGTTCAGTTGAGAGTTTGAATGAACTGGTTACAAAGGTGTCAGCTGTGACAAATACGAGCGTTAGAATCTTTCAAAACTGCGGACACTTTTTCGACGAGCACTTAATGCAATTGCGAGACACAATACATGATTGGGTTTTGGAAAAAATAGCGAAAGTTGATTAACCACAGAGAACACAGAGATAGATGGGAATCGGAAGTCGGAAACCCCAACGTAATGGCGGGTGGAATAGCTTGTCTAGGGAAAAATTTCCCGCAAAGGCGCAAAGTCACAACGGCGTAAAGGCGTAAAGGCGTAAAGGCTCAAAAAGAAACGCAGAAGACCGATTGCCGAGACTGCTGTGAACGAAAATTAGCGCGAGGGGAATAGAAGCGTTACTCGAAACCTAGGTGCCCTCTGTGGCAAAACATTTTCATATGGAAAAAGAAAAAGAACACGAAAGAATGCGAAATGCGGCTATTCGTTTGACGATGATGCCGCGAGACACCAATCATCACGGAACGATCTTTGGGGGAATCATTATGAGCTATATCGACATTGCGGGGGGCGTCGAGGCAGCCCGGCATACCGGGCATGATCTGTTTGTGACGGTTGCAATGAAAGAAGTTATATTCCTCGAACCCGTCTTTGTAGGGGATCTTGTAAGTTTCTATGCGGAAACCATCATGGTCGGGAATACTTCAATTACTATCCGCGTTGTTGTCGAGGCAGAAAGATTTGGTTCACGCGGACAGGTCGTACGTGTCACCGAAGCCGAGATAGTATTTGTCGCGATCAATAAAAATCGGGAGAAGATTAGGATCGGAAAGTAGCTGAAAAGTTTCAGAGTTGCGGGAAGTCGCGGAGTCACAGAAAGTTACAGAGTTTCAGGAAGTTATGGAGTTTTAAGTGTGGCTAAATTCAGTAAAATTGAAGAAATTAACGCTCGGCAAAAAGCTCGAGATGTAACGCTAACGGTTTATCGTTTAACTTCTAATAAAGAGTTTAGCAAAGATTATGGATTAAAAGATCAAAGTTAGACGCGCGTCCGTTTCTATAATGGCAGATATTGCGGAAGGACACGGAAGGCGAACGAATCTAGAATTTGCAAATTTTATAAATATCGCACACGGTTCGGTTGCAGAAGTAAAGTCGCATCTTTATGTCGCAGTTGGTTTAGAATACATCAACCAAAACGATTTCGACGATTTGCACAGCCAGTTAACTGAAATATCCCGTATGACTCTTTCTCGAGCCCAATATTTGCGAGGTAAATAGGGAAGAACTTTCTGTAAACTTCCCGAAACTTCCGTCAACTTCGTTAACTTTTTTTATGAACACGTGGAAACTCGAAATCGAATATGAGGGAAGTCGTTATCGCGGGTGGCAGCATCAGCATAATGAGCGAACGGTTCAGAGCGAAATGCAAAAGGCTGCATATGAGCTATTTTCCGGACGCGTCCACCTCGGGGGTGCGGTAAATACGGATGCCGGAGTTCACGCGCTAGGGCAGGTCGTGCACTTACGCGTCGAGGAAATAAAAGAAGACGTTACGCCGCGGATGATCCAGAATAGTTTTAACGATCTGCTTCCACACGATATAAATATCCTTAGCGTAAAAAACGCGCCGGACACTTTTGACGCGCGGAGCGAGGCGATTGGGAAACAATACCTGTATAAGATTTCGACAAATCGTACAGCTTTTGGAAAAAGTTTGGTGTGGTGGATAAAGGATGATCTTGATTCGAAAAAGATGAAAGCTGCAGCGGAAATTTTGGTTGGAAAACACAATTTTGAATCCTTCTGTCAAAAGAATATAGAAAATCCGGAACCAACGACCGTCGAAATCGAAAAGGTGGAAATATTCGTTCAGGCAGAGATGATCTTTGTCCGCATCAAAGCTCCTCATTTTTTATGGAAAATGGTTAGGCGGATAGTCGGAGTTCTTGCTGAGGTAGGGCGCGGAAATCTTGCAGATACTGCGATCGAAAGACTCCTAAAATATCCATCAGATGCAACCGCAAAATATACCGCCCCCACGTCCGGTTTATACCTCGAGAAAGTTTATTACAAAACCTAACAAGAGTCTCCGGGCGTTAACGCCTTGCTATTTCAGTCTGAATTATCCTAAAGTTCTTAAACTCAGGTTTTATAAATCAAGTTTCTAGGAGCAATTATTAATGCCAACAATTACCGCTGAAACCGCCAATGGCGAAGTGGCTTTTTCCGCTGAGAAGGGACGCAAACTCGTTTTATGTTTGGAAGACAATGGGGTCGATATTCTCCATCGATGTGGCGGCAACGCGCGCTGTACCACTTGCCGTGTCGAAGTTTTATCAGGCGACCCGGGCGAGATAGGTGAAGCCGAAAAAACTATACTTTCATCGAAAACCGATCTTGGCGATCATACCCGACTCTCTTGTCAGGTTCGCGTAAATGACGATATGCACGTAAAGGTTATTAACCAGGCGAGTGTGATGGATATGGATGCGGGAGGAAGACCCGAAGAATAGTGATATTGTATCTGTAGCCCGCGCGTGAGCACGTGCTCTATCATCGGAATATTAATGGCTGATCTGACGACAACATTTGCAGGAATTAAATCACCCAATCCATTCTGGCTCGCTTCGGCACCGCCAACGAATATGGGGTCGATGGTTGAGCGCGCATTTGACGCGGGATGGGGCGGGGCGGTTTGGAAAACTCTCGGCGAGCCGATCGTAAATGTGTGCTCTCGTTTAGCTGCGATCGACCACGGTTCGAATCGAATGATCGGGTTGAACAATATCGAGCTTATCACAGACCGGCCGCTCGAAGTAAACCTAAAGGAAATTTACGAATGCAAAAAGAAATATCCTGATAATACTGTGATCATTTCTTTGATGGTCGAATCGAAGCGCGAGGCCTGGCATGAGATCGTCAAGAAATCTCAGGACACCGGAGCGGACGGATTCGAACTCAATTTTGGTTGCCCGCACGGGATGTCCGAAAGAGGAATGGGCGCCGCAATGGGGCAGGTTCCGGAATATACGTGCATGGTTACGGAGTGGGTCAAAGAGGTTTCGAATCTTCCGGTGATCGTAAAGCTCACGCCGAATGTAACAAATATCGTTCCACCTGCGCAGGCGGCAGTTAAAGGCGGGGCCGATGCCGTTTCGCTTATCAATACGATAAACTCGGTAATTGGTGTTGACCTCGATACGATGATCCCTTATCCAAACGTAAATGGAAAAGCAGCCCACGGGGGATACTGCGGTCCGGCAGTAAAACCGATTGCGCTCAATATGGTTTCGGAATTGGCGCGGGATGCTGAAATAACTATTCCGATCAGCGGTATCGGAGGGATAAGTAATTGGCAGGATGCGGCAGAATTTTTACTCCTCGGTGCGGTAAATGTTCAGGTTTGCACTGCGGTGATGCACTACGGCTATCGCATCGTCGAAGATATGATCGACGGTTTGAACAACTATCTGGACGAAAAGGGAATTTCGAGCGTTTCGGAAATTATCGGAAAATCCGTGCCGCGGGTTACCGATTGGGGGAATCTCGATCTTGCTTACAAAACGGTTGCGAAGATTGATTACGACAACTGCATACAGTGCAATTTGTGCCACATAGCATGTGAAGACGGCGCGCATCAATGTATCGATTTGAAAGAGATTGACGGAAGAATTCTGCCGGTTGTCGATGAACCGGAATGCGTCGGCTGCAATCTTTGTTATTTGATTTGCCCTGCGCCGGACTGTATTACGATGGAAAGAATTGACGATGGAAGCGAGTCGGTAACTTGGAGAGAATACTCCAACCGTCACTAGCATTTGTTGAATTCGGTGCCTGCAAATTAACCACCAAGTGGTTGTAATTCAACCAGCAACTGGTTATAATACAACCCATGTTTGGGCGAAATATAACGGATTTAATTATCGATTCTATCTCTGATACACCGGTAATTATGCTCATCGGACCCCGGCAGGTCGGAAAAACCACCCTTGTAAACTCGCTGGAAATTCCCGGCTATAAACCAAATTATTATACCTTCGACGATTTAACTGTCTTAAACGCTGCGAAAACAAGCCCGAAAGCATTTATCGACTCGATCATACCTCCGGTAATTTTTGATGAGGTTCAGAGAGTAACCGAACTTTTCTTGCCTATAAAAGAATTTGTTGATAAACGGAAAACAAAAGGGGATTTTATCTTGACAGGATCATCGAATGTGCTTCTCCTGCCAAAAATCGCTGATTCGCTTGCGGGACGTATGGAGGTGTTAAAACTAAAGCCGTTGTCACAAGGCGAGATTGAAGGAACGAAGGAAACGTTTATCGATTGGGTTTGCAGTGATGAATTCAAAATACGTGCTCCTGTGCAGACGGAATCGCGTGAGGAACTATTTGACCGAATAATTCGCGGTGGATATCCGGAAGCGGTAAACCGCAAAACACACGCCCGTCGAAGTGCTTGGTTCAATTCTTATATAACCGCTCTTCTGCAACGAGATGTCAGAGATCTGGCGAATATTGAAGGTCTATCAGAACTTCCCAGATTGCTTTCTATTTTGGCCGCTCGCGCTACCGGAATAATAAATTTCGCAGAGATTTCTCGCAGCAGCGGATTGCCGCAAAGTACGCTAAAGCGATATTTCGCGCTATTAAAGGCGCTGTTTTTGATCGAAGAAATTCCGGCATATTCGGGCAATCTTTCCCAACGATTGATGAAATCTTCTAAGCTATTCTTCACCGATTCAGGGCTCCTGGCACATCTGCAGAGCTTAAGTTGGTCGAAGATCAGGTTTGAAAGCTCATTTGCGGGATTGATTTTTGAGAATTTTGTAGTCGGAGAACTAAGAAAACAAAAAACCTGGGCTGAGACTCCAGTCGAATTGTTACATTACCGGACAAGCGGCAATCGCGAAGTTGCTATCGTTTTAGAACTTACGACTGGGGAAGTAGTTGGAATTGAAATTAAGTCGGCATCCAGCATTGGAGAAAAATCGTTCCGTGGTTTGGCGTCTCTCGAAGAAGCATTGGGTAAAAAGTTTAAACGCGGCATCGTGATATACGCTGGCGACAAAATGGTTGCGTTCAAAGAAAATATGTTTGCCATTCCGGTTTTTTCGTTGTGGCGATAGATTGTGATCTAGGAAAGATCTGAGAGTATTTCGTGCAAATCAGAGTCTGTCAGCTCATACTTCTCATTACAAAAACCGCAGTCCATAACGGCTCCTTTATCTTTGTCAAGCATATCGCGAACTTCATCCGCGCCTAGCGAAGAGACTAATGAAGCCGCCCGTTTAAACGAGCAATTGCACTTAAATTCAACGTCCTTTTCTTCCAAAATCTTAAAATCAATTTCGCCCAAAACGCTTTTCAGAAGGTCTTCGCAGGTGGCGCCCGCATTGATCGCAGTTGTAACATGCGGTGCGTGGAGAATCGTATCTTCGATCATTGTAATTATGTGGTCATTTGCGCCGGGCAGCATTTGGATCAAAACACCCCCCGCAGCAGAAACAAAAGGCGCTTCTTTTTGCAAAAGTACGCCAAGCAAAACTGCTGATGGGATCTGTTCAGAATTCGCGAAATAATAAGCAAAGTCCTCCGCGATCTCACCCGAAACCAAGGGAACCGAACCTACATATGGATCTTTATGGAGCCCCAGCTCAAACCCGGATTCGCGGATAACATAAAATGTGCCTTTTCCGACAACTCCGCTTACATCAAACTTTCCATTCTCTTTGAGAGGTGATTCAGCCAAAGGATTCTTCACATATCCGCGGACTTTTCCTTCCGGCGTTGATTCCGTAACAATTCCGCCGATAGGTCCATCAGAATCGATTTTTACAGTAATCCGATCAAAATCTTTTAGACTCGCTCCTAAAAGGAGATTTCCGGTCAAAACGCGTCCGAATGCGGCCGAGGCGGTCGGAGATGTCTGGTGTCTCCGCACCGCTTCCACGACGGTTTCGGTGGTGATCGCAGACATCAAACGTACGGTTCCATCGGCGGCTATTCCGTGCAATAGTTTGTCCATTGAATTAGTTATGCAAACGACCTCGGGAAAGTCAAATTTAACATTTCGGAAATATTTATTTTTCGTAGTGATAAACAAAGTTTACAGGCGCAAACCTAAGGAATTACTTTAACTTACGGATTATGTTGGATGCGAAGTCGAAATGAAGCACAATATATTGTGGTTTTTTATTTGACACACTATTTTTATTTCGCTATTATTCGTTTCACTTGACAGGGATTTTTCGACTCAGCTTTTTGCAAAAATAGTAAGAATCACCTTCAAACCCGCATTTTTTTAATGCAAAAAACAATAAAATTTGATGCCTTTGGTTAGTGGCATTGCTGTCTTTAAATCAACGAAAATAGGGGAGTGTTATGACAACAGTTTTCGAGTCTGCCGTGTCGGGAAAATTCATTGCAAAAAATGGAAACGGGAATGGTAATGGAACCGCAGCCGCCATTAAAAAAACTGCAGATCCTTTAGGACTCAATGCAGAAAAGGTCGTTTCAAAACGATATTCGTTAAAGGACGAAAAAGGAAATCCGAAAGAAACCTGGTCGGACATCGTTTATCGAGTGGTCGGTCATGTTTCTACGGCAGAAGAAGATCCGGTGATGAGAGATTTCTTTTTTAATTCAATGCTCGAAATAATGCTTGATCGCGAGTTTGTACCAAACACCCCCTGTCTCGTGAATTCCGGTAAACCAAAAGGGCAGCTTGCAGCTTGTTTTGTCCTGAATGTTCCCGATTCGATCTCGGGAATTATGGAGCACGCGCAAAATGTGGCAGTGATTCATCAAACCGGCGGCGGAACGGGAATGACCTATGAATTTTTGCGCCCTGCCGGATCGATGGTTAATTCCACACGTGGAGTAGCTTCAGGTCCGGTAAGTTTTATGAACATCGTCAACGGCACCACCGAGGTCGTAAAACAAGGCGGTGTAAGACGCGGTGCTAATATGGGTATTTTGAATATTAAACACCCCGATATCCTGCGTTTTATCCATGCGAAAAACGATCAGCATTCCCTAACGAACTTCAACATATCCGTTACCGTTACCGATGATTTTATGGACGCGGTCGATAACAAAGAATGGTTTTTTACGGAGTTTGAGGGAGAAAACTGGGATCAGAAGATATTTGATGCGGCGACCGGAAACGACTACGTTGTCTACGAGCGTCCGGATGGCACTACTGCGACATTTGCGGATAAGCTGGCTTTTGAAAATTCGAATCTTGAAGGTTGCAAAATGATCGAACCACCGCAGCCCGGAATGGTTTACGCACCTGATATTTGGAATCGTATTATTGCTTCGGCACATAAATATGCGGAACCCGGAATTATTTTCATCGATGAGGTAAATCGTCATAATCATATGATGGCTTCCATGGGACCGATTTATGCATGCAATCCTTGCGGAGAACAGCAATTGCACTTTAACAACTCGTGCAATCTAGGTTCGATCGATCTTTCAAAATTTTATCGCGAAACTGGCGACGGTACGGACGCAGATGAATGCATCAATTGGGAAAAGCTAGCCCATGTGACACATCTTTGCACAAGATTCCTGGATAACGTCGTAGATGCAGGACATTTTCCGCTTCCCGAAATCGATGACGTCGTAAAACGCACTCGCCCGGTTGGGCTTGGAATTATGGGTTTTGCAGATCTTTGTTTGAAACTCAAAGTAACTTACGGCGAGCAGGATTCGATCGATTTTATTGACAAGATCATGGGTTTTGTCAGACGCGAATCGTGGAAAGCATCGCTTGATCTCGGGGCTGAAAAGGGTGTTTTTCCCGAACTCGAACCAAACCGTGAAGCATACGCAGATTTTATTTATAACGAGATCGGTATTTCCCGTGACGTTCCGTTGACCCCGCGAAACTACGAAGTGACCACGATTGCTCCGACGGGTACGATATCGCTTGTTGCAGAAACTTCATCGGGTCTTGAGCCGAATTTTTCATGGGCGTACGTAAGACGAGATACGCTTGGAGAACGTTATTATGTTCATCCATTGGCAGCAAAAGCATTAGGCAAGGAAGTTGATCAATTGGACGAAGCTTCGATCAAGGAAGCTGCCGAATATGTCGTGGAACATCAGGATGAATTGCCCTCGTATTTCATTTCGGCGATGGATATCACCTCGCATCAGCACGTACAGGTTTTAGGCGCTGCTCAAAAACACGTAGATAACGCAATTTCGAAAACCTGCAACGGCGCGAATGATGACACGGTAGAATCTGTCGACAAGCTTTACAGAATGGCTAAGGATCTTGGCTGTAAAGCTGTGAGCTATTATAGAGACGGAAGCCGCGATGGCCAGGTTTTGACTTCGATGAAATCAGAAGATAAGAAAAAGGCCCAAGTTGATACCGTTGGGGCAAGCGGCGAATACAAGGTGATTGAGAATTCAGAAAATCTTTTAGACCGCGTTACGCGCCCGAGGGAGCTCCAGGGGTCGACGTGGAGAATTCCGTTTGACGGACAAAATCTCTATGTAACCGTTAATCACGATGGAAATGAGGTGCTCGAAGTTTTTGCAACCGGGCCAATCTCAGAGGGTGTAGGACTGCTCGCATCAAAAATGCTTCGCGGCGGTTTTGACTCGAGGGAAGTTTCGCGCAGCCTGAACAAGGTAACAGGAACACACGCCGTTTGGTTTAACGAAAGACTTCTTACGTCGCCCGAACAAGCGGTCGCTGAATGTTTACTTTTGATCGATCGCCGCTTGAAAGGTGAATTAACATCCGAAAGGCAAATTAGCAAAGCACTTGCGGAAGAAACATCATTATCAACGACGTCAAAAATGTCGAGCATGATCGGAACCTGTCCTGAATGTAAAGGTCAGCTCGAACATGCTTCGGGATGCGATTTTTGCAGGGACTGCGGATATTCCAAATGTAAATAGCTTGGTATTTCATTTACTCCTTAAATCAAAAACACTTAACCTGCTGTCGGCGCTCGGCAGCAGGATTTTTTTTCTCGGAACTCCGTGGAATTGTTCCGTTTGCTAAGGATTTTAGCTGAGTGTTAAGATACGAATCTTGGAAAGTCGATAACAAAAATCTTTATGGAATTAGCTGTCGAAAAGTATAAAGTCAAAATCGAACCTTACTACCTACCGATAAATAATGAGGTCGAATTATTTGAGGCCGCGTACGAAGCTAAGCTTCCTGCAATGCTTAAAGGTCCGACCGGATGCGGGAAGACGCGTTTTGTCGAATATATGGCTTACAAGTTAAACCGCCCTTTGATTACGGTTGCGTGCCATGAAGATCTTTCGGCAACGGATCTTGTCGGTAGGTTTTTGCTCGAAGGCGAGGAGACGGTATGGCACGATGGACCTCTCACATCTGCAGTACGCGAAGGAGCTATTTGTTATTTAGATGAGGTCGTGGAAGCGCGAAAAGATACGGTCGTGATTATTCACCCGCTTACGGATGACAGAAGACGCCTTCCAATCGAGAAACGCGGAACTGTGATCGAGGCACCGCCGGAATTTATGCTCGTGGTTTCATATAATCCGGGATATCAGTCAGTACTAAAGGATCTTAAACAATCCACAAGACAGCGTTTTATTGGTCTCGAATTTGATTATCCCGACCCGGAAGCGGAAAAGTTAATTGTTTCCAAAGAGGGTGGGATCGACGAAGATACTGCGCAAGACCTTGTGCAGATCGGTCAAAAGATCCGAAATCTACGCGGACACGGACTCGAAGAAGGCGTTTCGACAAGGCTTTTGATCTATGCAGCGCAAATGATCTCAAAAGGGATTTCTCCTATCGACGCAGCAGAGGTCGCGTTCGTTTCTCCGATCACGGACGATCGCGAGCTTCAGCGAAGCATCCGCGAAATTATTACCACAATAATCTAGCTTTTTCCGCGATTAGCTGTAACTCTCATCTGGGCAGACATTAGTAAACCGAAATTCTTCGCGTGGCCGACGTCGAAAAGAGTTATGCAAAATCTCATTTAGTTTCTGTCAAAGCAGTAAGCATTTTTCGACACGACTCTCAGACGTGTTGGTTTTATATATGAGTTTTACACTCGGGAGAAAGACAGATGGCAGTATTGAAATTATCGGGTTCAGTTGGAAGCGGAAATTCGACAAAGGGTCTGCCACATAATGATCCGGCGGATTTTCAAAAAGTTAAGGCTCGATTTGTCGAACTCGGCTATCGTTGGGTTGCCGGCGAAACGAATCCAAAATCTCAGCAATTCATAAAACTGATAAAATTATTTCAATGCATTACCAAGGGGAAGCCGAAATTGGATTCGGGCGATGGGCGTATTGATCTCCACGGGAACACGCACCGATGGCTAGCCGCACAGAACGCGCCGGGTTGGGTCGATATGACTGGAAAATCGGGAATCGGGTGGCGGGTAACATCAGGACTCGCGTTTGGGGGTGCTAATTCGTGGACAACCACCTGGATGAAGGAACGGATAGAACGGGCAGGATTAGCATACAAAACCAAGGCTATCTTTTTAAGCAATGATCCGCCGCTTTGGATTCGGGATATGTCTCCCGCAATGGGAGGCGATGCCAAGGGGCACAAGAGTCATGAAACCGGGTTAGACGTGGATATGCGTTTGCCGCTTCTTCCTCCAAAATCTGATGTATGGGATCAACTCAACAATCATACATACACGAAGTATTTTTATTTCGATGCGGCGATCGCGCAAGTTGAATCGATCAAGATGATGATGGATACAAAATACATCTTCTTTAATGACCCAAGGTTTATTAAGAAAGGTCTTACGACCAACCAAGCAAACCATTCGGAACACTACCACGTTAGAATTAAGCCGCCCGCAAGAATCGACGGTTCGTATATGTAAAAAGAAAAAGGAAGACGCGGCTTAGATCGCGTCTCTTAAACTTTTATTCAATTTCTCACATTTCTTGAACTTCTCGTGACCAAAACCGTATAATGTTCATAATCTTGCTTCTGCCTGGTAAATTTCAATTTAGGAATTAAAGATTTATGGATGCTAAACGATTAAATTCATCGATACGCTACAGCTTTTCTACCATCCTGCTCGTAATATCACTCTTGCTTGTTGGTGCGCCCCAAACCTTTGCTAATGACGAACCTCAATTGTCCGCAGAGGACAAGATCGAGATCTTCGAGAAAGTTTGGACTCTTGTAAATGAGCGCTACTATGATCCAAATATGAACGGAACGGATTGGGCGGGTTCGCGTCAGAAATACCTTCCGGAGATTTCAGCAGCAAAAACCGATTTGGAATATTACGATGTTGTGAAAAAAATGGTTGGCGAATTGAATGACGCCCACACACGTTTTTTGACCCCACGAGAAGCTCGCGAGCGAAGATCGAAACAAGGTACGACCGCCGGGATTCTACTTTCGAGCCTTGAGGGCAAAACTGTCGTCGAAAAAGTTTTGCCTCAGCCGCTTGGCGATTTGGGAAAAGTAAAACCCGGAATGATCGTCCGAACAATTGACGGTGTAAGAATCGAGAAGCTGCTTGACCAAGTAAAAAACGAGCTTGGCGGATCCTCATCCGAACGCTCGCTCGAAATCATGTCTTACCGGCGTATCTTACGAGGGGAACCCGGAACAAAAGTAAGTATTGGGTTGACGGATAAAAACGGAAAAGATCTTGAGGTGACCTTGATTCGCCAGGTTGTGCCTGAGGAATCGGAGGCGCTCGGAATGATACTGCCCTCCGGCTTAGGCTACATAAATGTCACGAGTTTCAAATCTCCGATCGCAGATAAGTTTGAAAATACGCTTTTGGAACTGAAAAATACTCCGGCGATCATAATCGATCTTCGTTATAACGGAGGCGGAAGTATCAGCGAAGTGTTGGAGATGGCGGGTGTGCTTTTAAACAGGAAATATAATTTTGGTCAGTTTATGACTCGTAAAGATGGAACGAAGCAGTCACTCAAAAAGTTTTCTGCCGGAAACAAGGGCGGACAGATTTACTCAAAACCTCTGATAATTCTAACCAGCAAATATTCTGCAAGCGGCTCCGAGCTTTTTGCCAGCGGTCTGCAAGAACTCGGACGCGCAAAAGTTATCGGAAGCCAGACGTGCGGGTGTCTTCTCGGAATCTCTCGGAGACACAGCCTTAAGGATGGCAGCGAGCTCCATATAAGCGATATCGGTTTTATTTCAGCCAAGGGAAATATTTATGAGAAGGTAGGCGTAACTCCGGATAAAATTGTCAAACTCACCGTAAAAGATTTAGAGAATGAAATCGACAGACATATAGAAGAAGCTGAAAACATCTTCAGCAAATCGGTGTAGTCTCAATAAAGTAGGAAATTCGACATATTTTGTAAACCGGCGTCAAATTGGCGCGGGTTTTATTTTTTTTTGCTTATCTCAAATCTGTAATACTTTCTTAACATACAGTTTACTTTTATTTAAATTTTCATTCACCTCCATTTAACTTCGTGTAATTATCCTTACCTTTGAAAATTCAGAAACATAAAAGTAGTCCAAACGCACACGTCATTTATCGGGGCGGTAGGCAAGTTTTCGAAAGGCTTTGCCTACGGCACATTTGTATATTTTTTTAAGAATGTTAAGGAGAATAGTATGTTTACTAGAGATGTTATAAAGATCACCGCGCTTGCGGTTTGTTTTGCGTTCATTGGAATAATTGGAATGCAAAATGTATTTGCTCAGGCAACGGGAAGCCTGAGCGGGACGGTCTTTGACCCAACTAAAGCGATTGTTCAGGGCGCAACCGTTACGGTTACAAATGAAGACACAAATTTACACCGAACTACGGTAACAAATGGCGAAGGTCGCTGGAAAATATCGGTGCTTCCGGTTGGGAAATACAAGCTTTCATATGAAAAAGAAGGCTTTAATAAGAGTATTAGCGAGAATGTTGAAGTTGAGGCTTCTGTCCCCAGAACGGTTGATATTACTTTGGAAGTCGGCGGGATCGAGAACATCGTTACGATCACATCCGAGCAGCCGCTCGTGCAGGCCGAATCGGCAGCAATAGCCAGGCAGATAACCGGTGAGGAAGTTACAAAAATACCAACGTCGACACGGTCTTTTACCGGCTTGCTGTCGTCGGAAGCCGGAGTTTCGGCGGAGCTTTCTCCAGTCGGAGTTGCGGGAAACGGTAACATTTCGCCGTCCGTAAATGGTACACGCACAACTTCGACGAGCCTTTTTTATAACGGAATCGATGCAACAAACATCACCAGCAACGAAGGTTCGCTAAACGATAATATTTCACCGGCACCGGAAACCTTGCAGGAAGTGAAATTACAAACCAGTCTGTACGACGCCTCTACCGGGCGCAGCGGCGGGGGCAATTTCCAACTCGTTACAAAATCCGGCGGAAATGAATTCAACGGCTCAGCATACTATTACCTTCAAAATAAAGCGCTTAATTCAAACGAATTTTTCCTCCGGGAAGCCGGAATCGAGAAACCGAAAGCAGATCGAACCGAAACGGGTTTTACCATCGGCGGACCAATTGTAAAGGACCGAGTATTTTTCTTTGGCGGCTATCAATATACGACAGCCGACACCGGTTTGGTGCCGACCGCCCGTTCGCGAACTGTCCTTCCGCGTGCAGTACTTGCTTTGGGCAGCGACCGATCGCGGAGTGCGATTGCCGCGGCATTTAACGCTGAGAATGGATGCGCCGGTTCTCAATGTTTGACCGCCGGCGATATTAGCAACGTTGCGTTTAACTTAATGAATCTTCGCAATCCGGTAACCGGGGGATTCGTGATTCAGACTCCGACAACGTTTACCGATCTCGGAATGTTTGATCAAAGCGGAACGGCAAGCTTTCAGTTTGGTACATTTCCAAACGTTGTAAGCAAAACGCTTCTTAGGGGAAATCCGCTGATCGAGGTTATCAATGTCGAACCGGCACGCTTTAGGCAAAATCAATTTACAACCCGAATCGACGGACAAATAAATCAGAACAACAATTTAAGCGGAACGCTTTTTTACACGGATTTTCCCGGCTTTGATCCTTTCCCGGACCCGAGCAGCCTGGTTTCTCCGTTTACGCTCAGACGAAATGACAGAAATCGAACCGTTTCTATTTCGGATACCCACGTTTTCTCGGGAAATCTTATCAACGAGGTACGTTTCGGTTATTTTTACTTAAATAATACGCGTCGGCTCGATGATCCTTTTCTCACAGAGGAATTTACGAATGACGCGATCGGAATTTTTAACCCCGCATCTTTGTTCGACGACAGTATTGCGACAAGGCGTTTGGGACATTTTGTCGGCAGAAACGCACTTTCTAACTTCTCGCTCGGCGGTCCGAATGATTCATTTAATAAGCGCAAACAAGTCACTTACAGCATTTCCGATAATGTTACTTACGTTACAGGAAATCACAATTTCAAAATTGGCGGCGAATATAAGCGGCATCGATACGACACGAACTTGCCCGAAGAGCAGGCAACCGAGTTTGAGAAGTTTGAGAATTTCACACAGTTTATCACCGGTAACGCCACTGAAGCCGACACACAATATGGTATTACCGAAAAGGAATTTCGTTTTAACGATTACGGTTTCTATATTACCGATAACTGGAAAATAACAAACAAATTGACAATGAACGCCGGTCTTCGGTACGAACTGTTTATGTATCCGACGGAGAAGAACGGGCGCATCGGAAACTTTGACGTGGCCGGTTTCCTTCCATGCTTTACACAGAGCGCCGGGAGCACCGAGTTGTGTGACGACCCGACACCCGGTTTTATCGTTCCGAATAATGTTCAACTAACCGGAAACGCGGTTGTTGACGGTGCGATAAATGCGACAAACGTCGTTTCTAACAAACACACCTTAAATGGTCAGGACTACAATAACTTCGCACCGCGAATCGGACTCGCTTATCAGATAAGCGATAATGTTGTCGTCCGAGGCGGTTACGGATTATTCTACGACAGACCATCGGCTGCTTTTATCAACACGATCTTTAGCAACTATCCATTTTTACGCGAGGTCGAGATCACGGTTCCGAGTCGAAATGTTCCCGTTGATTCGGCGTTTAGCAATACACCGACGACGCTTCCGCTCAATGCATGGCTGCCCTTTAGAGTAGTTCGCGGCTCAGGAGCCGGCGGAAGCTATCAGATCCGTGACAGCACACCGACGACGGTTGATGCGCGCGGTGTACCGTTTGGCGGCGGATTGTTTGGAAACGTCGCCGAGACCTTTGAGTTTAGGGCAATTGACCGCGATCTTCAGACGCCTTTCGTTCATCAATGGAATGTCGGATTGCAATATGAATTCGCAAAAAATCTACTGTTTGAAGCGCGTTATGTGGGGACAAGAGGTCGCAATCTTTTGCAGTCTACAGCGCTCAATCAAGGGTTTGACCTTAACGATCCCGCAGCTCCGGATCATATTTACGAAAGGTTTAATCAGGCTTACGTTGCCGCGGGTTCGCCAAACGGCGCCTTAAATTCCGGCTCAACAGCTCGCGAACGCGGACTCGGAAAAGCATTTGGATTTTTCAATTCTGTGCTTAATAAAGTAGATCTGAACCTGGCTAATGCCGGAGGTTCGGTGATCGGATTTGAGGCACGGGTACCGATTTTAGGTTTTAACGTTCCTGAAGCATTGCTTCTCGAATCGAAGGCTTATTCCAACTATCACGCCGCTCAGTTTAGCCTTACAAAACGGCTTTCAGACGGACTGCAGTTTGATCTTGCTTATACGTTTTCGAAAGCGCTTGATACAATGTCATCCGATCCCGGGAGCACCGCTGGCGGCGGTAAACCGGATGTGCCTAACACGGGTTTTATAGCCCAGGGTGACGCGCGGAATACCGACAACAACTACGGACCAGCGGACTTCGACCGCACACACCGCTTTAGCGTGAATTTCCTTTATGAGATTCCCACAGGCGGATCTAACAACGCGTTTGTCAAAGGCTGGGAGCTTTCCGGTTTCTTTCAGGCGCAATCAGGAACTCCGTTTACGGTATTTGCATCAGAGCCCGACATCGGCAGCGTTTCAAACTACGGCGATGTGACCCGCGGTGCAGGCGGATTGTATCGTCCGGGGTTTGGTCGTCCGAATACGATTTGTTCCGCAAGCGAAGCGATCCTTGGGTTTGACGGCGTCAGCCCGTCAATAGATAAAAGCTGTTTTACGACTGCTTTCGGCGGTTTCGGAAACCTGGGAAGAAATGCATTTCGCGGTCCGATACAGAGGCGTTTTGATATCGGTTTTGCAAAAAACACGAAGATAACAGAACGTATCGCCATTGAAGTAGGGTTTGATATCTTTAATCTTTTCAATACCGTAAACTTTGCAAATCCTAATAATGATTTGCAAGATAATGGTGATTTTGGTCGAATCACTTCTACGCAAGGCGGACCACGCGTCGGACAATTCAGAGCGAAACTCCGATTCTGAGTCTAAAAATTGACCTGCAACCACGAAAGCGATCCCGAAAATGGGGATCGGAAGCGGTTTACAGCCGGGACAAGCTTATTCGCAATCTGCAGCAGGCTCAACCTTTGGCTTACTCCGTTCGACCGTAGAAAGAAGTGTCGGTTTAGGAACAAATCGACAAATACAATTTGGGTTTAGATTAATTTCTAATCCTATTTCTAATAGCGAAAGAAAGAGGCGAGTCCGGCTTAGGGGCTCGCCTTTTATTTTTCAGATTCGAACATCAGAATTGAACAACCTACAGTGCGAGACGCGTAATGACAGCCGCTGTTCAGTTGAAAATTCCTTTGATGCCGAAAGGCGTTTTAGTTTGAAACGACCTAACTAGATTACTTTACCGCTGTTGCGCCTTTATCTCTGGGGTCAAAGGGGCGGGCGAGATATTGTTCGACTGCTTTTTGGGCATTATCGTAGGTGTCGCCGGATTCTTCAGCGCGTTTATAAGCGGCTACGGCGCGGGTTCGGTCACCCTTTGCGTCATACGCATTTCCCATTTTTATTTCAGCCCAAACGTAGAGCCATGTTGGCCGTGCATCTCCGTTTTTTCCGAGGTTGCGGGTTGCTTTAAAGTTGTCGATGGCGAGATCGTAATTTCGCTGCTCGAGAAATAGAAGACCGAGGTGGTAATAGATCCACGCATTCGAACGATCCAGTTTCAGTGCTGCCTCAAACTGCTGCTGCGCTTCGACATAATTGCCTTCTTTGAACTGCTCGATTCCGCGCCGAGCGATTGAAGATACTCTAAGATCATCCGAGATCCTGAGAATTTCATAATTCGGATCAATTACTACTTCGATCGGTTTTCCGGTCGATTCGAGATTAAAATCCGCGCTCGCGTCTTCTATATAGATTTTCTCGGTAGCGAGACGCCCTTGTCCCTCAGCGCGAAGCTGTACTTCAACCGGAAGCTGCAGGTTGTCATAATTCTGCTTTACGGTGCCGCGGGTGATGAACTTGCCGTCACGTGTTCGTAAGATCAGATAGTCTACTTCGAATTCCGGAACTCCGGTGCCTTCCACCCAGCGCGCGAAGAAGTAACGCAAATTCTTTCCTGCGATTTGATCCGCGAGTTTTTCAAAATCATCGATCGAGGCGTTTTTCCCTCGATATTGATTTAAGAAGCTTCTCAACAACTGATTAAATTTGTCGTCGCCCAATGTGTCTCGCAAAAGTTTGAAAACCATTGCTCCTTTCGAATACATAATGTATTGATAAGCGACGGATTGATCATCGAGCGAAGCTGGTGTCCGGATAAGCGATGCTGTTTGTTCAAAGGTTAAAGATTTTTCGAGGAGTTCGCGTCTTAAAGCATCGAGTTGTGCTCCGTTTAGCTGACTTTCACGGAGCGAAAATGCGCTGTATTCGGCGAGGCCTTGAGACAGCCAGGCGTCGTCAAAAGATTTCAAGCCAACTGTTAAACCCCACCATTGGAGCGCGGCTTCTCTCTGGAGCCTTTCTTTGATTACATCGCGCGAACTGTCAAACAAACGGTTTGCCATGAAAAGCGTGCCTTCCTGAGAATAGTATTCAAGGCTTTCGTCATCGATCTGAGAAATGATCAATTTTTTTCCCATTGCGGGCGCACCGAATCGTTTCGTGTAGTATTCAAGTGCCTTCCCAAGCGTTTCGCCGTATTCGGCTACGATCTTCTCGTTTCCTGCTTTTGTGTAAAACTGGAGTTCGTAACCACCATATCGGAGAGTCTTCGCAGCGTAAAGTCCGTAGGTGAAATTTCCAACTAAGGATTCTTTCATCACTAGAAATCGACTCTTATTTCCGGTTTTGAGCACGGGTACATCGCTTACGCCTACAACCTGGAATGTGTTTGGAAGCGAGATCGTTATATCTGAGGTCGCCTTATCTGCTGCGTAATCGTGAAACGGAAACCAGCGCGCCGCATACATCAAATATCCATCGTTTACGCCAACATTCGCCAGCCTTTTTGTCAAAAGCGGTCCGCCTTCCGGTGTTACCAGAATTCCGCCATATACAAATCGGAGTTTTAGTTTGGTTCCGGCGGGCACATTTTCACCAAGATCGATCCTGACACTGGGTCCCAAATCGCTTACGCCGACCCGGTCTTGAACAAATGTTACGCTTGCGGCAGGCGGCCCAGGTATTTTTGATTTTGGGGCTGGATTTACGGCTGAAAGGGGTGTTGCCGAGCCCGGAAGAGTTTTGCTTACTAGCGAAATGCTTTCGATCTTTAAGGAGCCGTTTAATTCAAATGTAATGACCCGCGTTTCTTCTTTTGGTGTGAAATCTATATCGACCGTCGCATCCAGCCGATTTAGTGCCGGATCGAGCTTAACATCCATTAAATAATGAGTTACATCAAATGGAGTTCGCTGAACCTGCTGCGAAAATACTGCAAATGTGAGCGTAAAAACTGCTAAGCCAAAAGTAAAAAACCGCGCGAAATAATGTCTGCTATTCTTCATTTAATTACCCGAAAATCTGCCAATGCCTTTAAATTGTTTATTGCTGAAATATGATGTCGAAAATATTCAAATCGTTGGCTTTACTGAAATTACCTGTTAATCAAAAAGAATAGCTTATCGCACATAGATTGGGTTGGAAATAATCCAGGGCATTTTGTCAAAAGGGCTGCCCAGCACATCAAGGTAGACTTCGACGCGGTAAATGCCCGGATTTTTCGCGTCAAAATTTAATTCGGACGTTTGTCCGGATTCTTTGATTTTCTCTCCGTCTCTGAACAAGACAAACCGAGAAATTTGCGGAGCTCTTGCCGATAATCTAACACCATTGTTTAAGTTAATTTCGTCACCCTGGATCCGTTTTTCATCCCCATTGGCAGCCTCAAATGAAAAGCCGCTCGAATCACTCAAAATATCTACACCGATAAAAATGTTTCCGAAGCGTAGGGCATCAAGCAATGTTTCCCTATTAAAAGGTTCATTTTTCTTTATCAAAACATGTGTTCTAACCAGTTTGAAAATCGTTTCATAGCGATCAAATTTTAGGTCAATGTATTTGTTATCCGAGTCATCGCCAAAATGGAGCCCCAAATTCGAATGCGCATCCGAACCTGCAAAAAGCGTGACATCCCGGCGTTTGGAAAGGGCGTCAAATTGCGAAAGATTTTCGTCCGGGCGTTTGAAATACTGAGCAAGAGTAAGTTCGGGATATTTACGATAGGACCAAAGCGAATCAAAAATGAAACTTAGCGGTTTCATCGTTTTTGCGTTTGTATGCAGACTAAACACTTCGATTCCGTCAATTTCGGAATCCCACGCGGTAAATTTTTCCGGGTAGGTGACAAAAGCCAGGTGATCTTTCGCATGAACTTCGTTTAAGAATTCGGATGTGTTGAGCTTATTCGCTTTGCTCAATTCCGGAAAACTGTCGACTACGAGAAAACGGTTTCCGTCTTTTACGCTTGTTTCATTGCCGCCTAAAAAAAGAATGTTTTTTCTTCGATCGCGAAGCGTCATCGCGGAAGTATCGTAAAAATCCGAAACGTGTTCGGTCATTACGATAAAATCGAGATGGTTTTTCTCGGCACCCGAAATGAGTTCGTCGAAGGTTCCCGTACTGTGTCCGCCAAGAAATGAATGAACGTGGATGATACCTCTGTAATCTGAGTATTCGGATAGGGTAGATGTCTTAAGGCGATTTTGATCGAGATCAGCGATTTGCGCGGACAAATTTCCAGTATGCCAACGGTTTAAGAAGAAAGGGATTTGCGATAAAACGAAAACGCACAAAAACCCTATAAAGATTTTCTTTCGGAGTCTCATTAGAAAACGTAAAAGAATTCAAGTTTCCAAAAGGCTGAACGTTTAGATGGTAGCACATCAGAATTAACGGACGATGAAAGCTAGTCAGTAAAAAAATCAACGGAAACCACCTGCTCCGCGATTTCTTTTCCCATCGCCGCAACTTCCTGATGCGCTTCGTGAACGGTATAAGAATCCAAAGCCTCGCGATCGGAAAACGCCGATGTCAATCCGGTATCATATGACCGGTCGAGCTGTAGGACGTCGCTACCGACTTCAAAGCTTTCTATATTTGGAATAATTCCAGGCAATGCGCGAAGTTTTGCGACGTGCTCCTCGCGGGCTTCAGTCGACGTATTTTCCTTATATTTCCAAGCGACGATATGTATCAGCATTTATTTAGTTTCACACCATTGCTTTGTAACCCTGTGGCGATATTCAAACATCTTTTCGAGCTTAGGTAAAACGAAAAAAGGAGTCGCCGCCATGCCTAAGTAGGAAAAGGGCACTTCATATTCGATCGCGTCCCTCAGAATCGAACCCCTCGAACCATCTTTTTCTATAATGTGCCGGTGAACCCAATATTTGAAGGGACCTGAAATCTGAGTGTCTTCGAACATTTTTGGCGGATCATATTTTGTGTGTTCCGCAACCCATGTCGAAACGGTGAAACCCCAATATTTTTGCTTGAAAATAGCTCTCGAACCAACTTTTGAGATATCCGCCTTTTGGACGACTTCGACATTTTCCCAAGGCGGAATTAAACGCTCAACGGCATCCGGAAGCTCGTGAAATTCAAAAACGATTTCGGGCGCAGCGTTTATCAATGATTCTTTCACAAAGTTCATATAGTGTTATTTTTCCCGCAATGGCGCCAAGAACGCAAAGAAGAACTTCGCCGGAAGGATATTGTTAAGAGATATCAGGGTTTTTCATTTTCCTATTTCTTCTTATGCTTCTTCGCGCCATTGCGGGAAATATCATAAATTATTTACGACGCGACGAATCCCGTCTTTTATCAAATTGACGTTGAAATTAATCAGAAGTCCAAGTTTTTTATCCATCAATCGGAGATAAGTCCGAAGCTGCTTCAAATAAACCGGAGACATAGTTTCAACTGATTTTATTTCAATTACTACCTTTTCGTTGACAATAAGATCCGCGCGAAACCCAACTTCTAATTGCACGGTTTCATAGATCACCGGAATAGCTCGTTGCCGGACAACTTTACAACCGCGTTTTTCCAATTCGTGCGCAAGAACAGCTTCATAAACGGATTCAAGCAACCCGGGTCCGATAGTAGTGTGAACTTTGAATGCGGAGTCAACGATAATTTTTGAGAGCTCGTTTTCTGTCATTGTAAAAAGTTTCTGCAATTAAAGGGAGACAAAAAGATTAATTGTTCCCGCAAAGGCGCAAAGGCGCATAAGGAAGAATAAGATGAATAAGTAAAGCAGATATTTATTAAAGGAATCAGAAAGTTTTTTCGAATCGGGAAAATATGATTCCTAATCCTGGCCCTATTTTTTCTTTTCTTCCTTATGCCCCTTTGCGCCTTTGCGGGAAATAATATCCCAAACCTTTTTGAGATGCCGATCCTCAACTCTTATACTACCGACAGACAGACGCAGAACAAAATTTCCGTTTAATTTCGTATGCGAGAGATATGCCTCTCCCGACGAGTTTATTTCGTTCATTATCTTCTCATTTAGAGCATTCAGATCTTCGACACCTTTTGGACAGGCGCGAAAACAGACAAGTGCAAAGGGCACATCCGCCATCATTTCAAAATCTTCGGATTCATTTACCCAGGTTTCGAAAAGTTTTGCCAGCCTGATGTGGTCCCGGATTCTCGATTGAAGGCCTTCTTTTCCGAAATAACGCATTACAAACCAGAGTTTGAGGGATCGAAAACGCCTTCCGAGCTGTATGCCGTAGTCCATTTGGTTGGTAACGGCTTCATCAACTTTAAGATATTCCGGTATGATCGAGAATGTCTGTTTCAATAGATCCAAATCTTTGACATATAATGCCGAGAGATCAAAAGGCGTGAAAAACCATTTATGTGGATTTGTAACGATCGAATCTGCATTTTCGATGCCTTTCAGATGATGCTGTAATTCGGGCAGGATCATCGCCGACCCGGCATAAGCCATATCAACGTGAAGAAAGATATTGTTACGGCCGCAAATTTCTGCTATTCGTTCGACATTATCAACGGAACTCGTTGAAGTCGTTCCTATCGTGGCAACCACACAAAAAGGTTTGTAGGCGCGGGAATAATCGTCCTGAATCGCTTCCCGTAATTTATCTGTATCGATTTCAAATTTTTCGTTGGTTGGAATTTTGACGATCGAGTTTGTCCCGAGACCCAATAGGACGACGGCCTTATCAATCGATGAATGCGTCTGCTCCGAACAGTAAATTCGCAAGAGCGGTAAATCCGTTCTTCCGCTCATCCCTTTCTCACGTATGTCCAGGTTTAATTTTTCGCGTGCCATTGCAATCGCGTGGAGCGTCGAAACGGAAGCCGTATCATAGATAATCCCGTTAAAATCCTCCGAAAGGCCCATCATTTCGCGGAGCCACGATAGCACTACTTCTTCAAGTTCGGTTGATGCGGGTGAAGTCCGCCAGAGCATCGCTTTCATATCAAAAGCGGCTGTAAGCATTTCCCCAAAAACGCCTACCGAGCTTGTCGATGTAGAAAATAACCCGTGGAAATTCGGATGGTTCCAGTGGGTCACCGCCGGAAGAATCAATTTTTCGACGTCCTCTAAAACGTTTGTAAAATCTTCTCCAGTTTCCGGTGCAGAATCCGGCAAACCATTTATTAAAGAATTCGGCTCGACCTGAGAAAGTACAGGTAAATCTTCCATACGCTCGAAATAATCGGCGATCCAATTAATAATTTCATATCCAAATTTACGAAACTCGTCCTTCGGCATATCGCCTAGGTTTGGAACTTTTTGTTTAGGCGTGATAGTTTCTTCGGATTCTTTCATGGCAGTTACTTGATAGTTATTTCCTGGCAAAAAACCTTGTTTAGTTCGCAGATTTTAATAGAAAAAGATTCGACATGCTATTTGAAATCAGTATAATCCCATATATTGCGCTTATCTTTTATTGTTCGCTGGCGTTTGGCGCCTGCTACAATCACAAGAGAAACTGTGTATAATGTCAGCCATCAATGCAAATTTGGTTTTGTACTTCATCAATAATTTAATTTAAGAGGTAGATATGAAAAATTTCTTATTAGCTATAACTTTGATTTTTTCAATAGTTCTCGCCCCGGCGTGTGTTCAAAAAGGCGGACCCAGTCGCGATGCCGATGCAGGCGACACAATCAAGGTCGGTGTTTATATTGATTTGACCGGTGCGACTTCGAGTTTTGGTAAATCAACTAAAAACGGAATCGAACTTGCGACCGAGGAAATCAATAAAGCCGGCGGCGTTAATGGTAAGCAATTCCAGCTTTTCATTGAAGATGATCAGGGTCGACCTGAACAGGCAAAAACAGTTGTTCAAAAATTGATCAGTCAGGATAAAGTAAATGTTGTTTTAGGTGAAGTCGCTTCGACCAATTCCTTGGCTGCGGCACCTGTTGCACAGGAAGCGAAAATCCCAATGATTTCTCCATCATCGACGAATCCGGAAGTAACGAAACGAGGCGATTATATTTTTCGCGTCTGTTTTATTGATCCATTTCAAGGCTCTGTAATGGCAAAATTTGCCGCCAACGATTTGAAGGCGAAGACCGCAGCTGTATTTGGCGACGTTCAATCAGATTATAGTAAAGGTCTCACGAATTTCTTCGAACAGGAATTTAACAAATTGGGCGGAAAGGTTATTGACAAACAAGCTTACACTCAAAATGATGCAGACTTTAAGAGTCAATTGACAAACATTCGTGCAAAGAATCCTGATGTAATTTACGTGCCGGGGTATTATGGCGAAGTGGGAATTATTGTTAAGCAGGCACGCGAACTTGGAATGAATATGCCGATTTTAGGCGGAGATGGATGGGATTCTCCGGAACTTTGGAAATTGGGCGGCGATGCTTTAAAAAACACCTATATCTCGAATCACTATTCAGTCGAAAATCCTGATCCTGAAATCCAAAAGTTTGTAAAAGCTTATGAGGCTAAATTCGGTGTAAAACCCGATTCACTTGCTGCACTTGCTTACGATTCAGCATATGTTCTGGCCGATGCTTTGAAACGTGCAGGAACTGCAGAACCTGACAAGCTTCGTGATGCAATCGCTGCAACTAAAGACTTCAAAGGCGTTACCGGAAACATTACGATCAATGATGAACGAAACGCAGTTAAATCTGCAGTTGTTTTAGAACTCAATCCGGCTGAACGCAAGCTCGAATATAAAACAACGGTCTCTCCGGGCGGAGAAGAAAGTCCGGAAGATGATTCAAAAGCAGCTGGTGCGAATTCCAATTCTGCCGAAGGAAACAAGACTGAAAATAATGCGGCGGAGACCAACACCGGAAAATCAGACGAGAAAAAAGATGATGCCGGAAATTAGATTCGGCATAAAGTGATTGATGGATTCAGTTTCCAGATTGTGGATTTCGGTTAGACAATTTCCTGAAATCTGTGACTGGAAACTGGGGCTTCGAAACGTTTTAATATGGATACTTTTATTCAGCAGCTTATCAACGGCTTAACCATTGGATCAATTTACGCCCTTATCGCACTTGGTTATACATTGGTTTACGGGATTCTAAAGTTGATCAATTTTGCGCACGGTGATGTTTACATGATCGGTGCTTATATGGGATTTCTTTTAGCCGTTTACGTATTTGGTTCGCAGCCCTCCATTTTTGCATTTGTTACCGTTCTTTTCGGTTCGATGATAATCGCCGCAATAATCGGTGTGCTCATTGAGCGTTTTGCATATCGTCCTGTGCGGAAGTTTTCGCGAATGACGACTTTGATCACGGCGATGGGGATGTCATTGTTGATCGAATATTTGTTTACATTTATTTTTTCAGGAATTCCCAAATCTTTCCCGCTTTTGATCTCCAACGAAAATTATAATCCGTTTGGCAACGTTACAATTAACACATCACAAGTACTAATTTTTGTTGTGTCTTTGCTTTTGATGGTCGGGCTGCAATATATCATTTTCTACACAAAGGTCGGTAAAGCGATGCGGGCTGTTTCGTTTAACTTAAATTCTGCGAAACTAATGGGAATTAATACGGATTTTGTAATTGCCTTTACCTTTGCGATCGGTTCAGCTATGGCGGCGGCAGGCGGTGTTTTGGTCGCACAGTATAATAATAAAATATTTCCGCTGATGGGTTTGATGGCTGGATTGAAAGCCTTTGTCGCTGCGGTACTTGGCGGAATCGGAAATGTTCCTGGAGCAGTACTTGGCGGGCTTCTTATTGGAATGGCGGAAACATTTGTGGTTGGATACGGACAAAATATCGGGATTCCTTCAACCTTTCGTGATGCGGTTGCATTTGCGATATTGATTTTGGTTCTTTTAGTTCGTCCCTCAGGTTTGCTCGGCTCGGACGTACAAGAAAAGGTATAAAGCAACTGGCAATTCAAATGACGGATTTCTAATTTCAGACGGTTGACAACTAATAAAGATATGTCCTTTTGGATGAAAAATTTACCAGGTGCTTTGGTCATAGTCATTTTTCTCTATATTTTGAATATGATGATGAGCAGCAGCGGTTTCTTCGGAATGGGTGTCGATAATTACACAGCTAGATTGCTGGTGTTTATTGCGATCAACATCATTTTGGCGACTTCGTTGAACCTGATAAATGGCTTTACCGGGCAATTTTCAATTGGACACGCCGGATTTATGGCTGTCGGTGCATATGCGTCCGCCTATTTTACCGTCAACTACGGTCAGGGGATTGTGGATTCCGTCGCCTTTTTGGGTGAAACGGGTTCGACCAGCGTCGTCTTGCTGATTGCCGTTGCCATTGGTGCGATTGTTGCTGCAATTATGGGGTTGATAGTTGGCATTCCGTCATTGCGTTTGAAAGGCGATTATTTGGCGATTGTGACTCTTGGCTTTGCGGAAATAATTCGCATTGTTATTTTAAACATCGATGCAGTTGGCGGTGCAACCGGTTATCAGGTTCCGGGTTACGCCAACTTTTTATGGATCGGATTTTTTACTATTCTAACGGTCGTTATTGTTCATAACATCGTTAAATCGGATATGGGACGAGCCCTTGTTTCGATTCGCGAAGATGAGTTAGCTGCTGAGGCGATGGGTGTCAACACTACGCGCTATAAAGTGATTTCGTTTGTTATCAGTTCAGCATTTGCAGGAATCGCCGGAGTTCTTTTTGCTCATTACAATAAATTTTTGAGCACAAACGATTTTCAGTTTATTAAATCGTTTGAAATTATCATTATGATCGTAATTGGTGGAATGGGTTCGATGACCGGAGCGATCATCGGAGCGATCGTTGTAACACTTCTGCCCGAACTTTTGCGTGAATTGCCACCGATCGATCTACCCGGTTTTGGGGTCGTTAACTTCGCTGATCTGAGGCTGGTAATTTTTGCTCTGATTCTGATTTTGACTATGATCTTCCGACCGCAGGGAATTTTTGGAACACGAGAATTCGGCTTGAGTTGGCTCAAACGTCCGCGCAAAGCATCCGAAGGAACGGCGTCTGTCGGTGGAACCGGCGGCGTGCCGATTGCTGAAGACGAAGATGCCAAACACCTGACGAGCGACGGAGACAAAAATGAATAGCAGCGAAAGTTCGACAGCTCTAAAAACGGATGAAGCGACTATGCAATTTGGCGGGTTGGTTGCTGTCAATAAACTCACGATGGATGTCAGGGAAGGTGAGATTTACGGTTTGATCGGTCCAAATGGTGCTGGAAAAACAACAATCTTCAATATTCTGACCGGTGTTTATGAACCCACGGGCGGCGATATCGTTATTAATGGAACGCGCGTTAATGGTTTAAAACCATATCAAATCTCTCGTCTTGGCGTCTCGCGTACATTTCAGAACATTAGACTGTTTCCAAGTATGAGCGTATTGGAAAACGTAGTTACAGCTTGTCATCGACATGCAAACCAGAATATTTTCGAGGCCGTCCTGAGACTACCGAAATACTTTAAGGACGAAAAAGTGCATCATGAATTTGCAATGGAATTGCTCGAAATTTTTGACCTTGCTAAATATAAGGACGAAGGCGGAACTAGTCTTCCTTACGGGAAACAACGCCGTCTTGAAATAGTCAGGGCTTTGGCAACAAAACCAAAACTGCTTTTGCTTGACGAACCGGCAGCAGGAATGAATCCGTCCGAACAAGAGGACCTTACAGGATTGATTAAAGAAATCCGTGACAAACTCAACCTGACGATCGTACTTGTAGAACACAATATGCGCGTTGTAATGGGCGTTTGTGATCGAATTCAGGTTGTTGACTATGGAAAATCGATTGCTCTTGGATTGCCTCGTGATATCAAGAATGACCCGAAAGTTATTGAGGCTTACTTAGGAGACTGATTTTGCCTTCGAATTCCGATATGTCATTCATTTATCAATTATTTTTGGATTTGAATTAAGAAGATAGAAAGCAGAACAAGATCGCAAATCGGCAATCGAAAATCTCATTATGCTTATATTAGAAAATGTTTCAGTCAGTTATGGTGCTATCGAAGCATTAACGGATATTTCTTTGCGTGTTGAAAAAGGCGAAGTCGTTACGCTGATTGGTGCAAATGGTGCCGGAAAAACGACCACACTCCGAACAATCACCGGTTTACTTGAACCCAAAAAAGGCCGGGTAACTTACGAGGGAGAAGATATAAGCGGTGTGCCGACCCATACACTCGTACCGAAAGGTATTGCAATGTCTCCGGAAGGACGAGGTGTTTTCGCAAATATGAGCGTCCGCGAAAATTTGGAAATGGGAGCCTATATTCGAAGCGACAAAGTTGAGATCGCCAAAGATATGCAAAAGGCGTTTGACCTGTTTCCGCGTTTGAAGGAGCGTGAGGCTCAAAAGGCGGGTACGCTCTCGGGCGGTGAGCAGCAAATGCTTGCAATGGCAAGAGCACTGATGTCACGTCCGCGGCTCCTGCTTCTTGATGAACCTTCCCTTGGCCTTGCACCGCTGCTTGTTCATACGATTTTCGAATCGATCGAAAACATTCGCAATGAAGGTACGACAATCTTGCTCGTGGAGCAGAATGCAAATGCCGCACTTCATCACTCTGACAGGGCTTATGTACTTGAAACTGGAAGGATCGTTATGGAAGGCAGCTCAAAAGAGCTGGCGGAAGACCCGAAAGTTAAAGAAGCTTATTTAGGCGAATAGTAAATTTATCCTACAAAGAAATTCGAGACGTAGGCGCGATAAACTTCCCCAAAACCCTTCGAAGACTGTTTTAACGAGCGAAAACGAGGCTTTCTGAAAAGTCTTTTTTTTGCCGCGAAGTTGCAGAGAAATAGCAGCCCAACCTAGAACGTCCGGTCACTTTTCTGCAAATCCGGACGTTACACTCCGGCAACTTTCTCAATGTGCTTTCAGCACCTAAATCGGCATTCAGACAGCCACTTTTCTTATATTCAATTAGTTTCCCGGAGGCGGTTGTGGCTGCTGCGGCAACTGCAAGCCTGGCGGGAGATTTGGAATCTGAGGTTGATTTTGCTTGATTGCTTCTTCGAGTTTTGCGATCGCCTCTTTGTATATCTTGATCTCACCTTTCGATTCCATTCTTTGGCGCGCAGCAGAGAGGTAATCAGAGAAAATACGACCGCGTTTCTCATCAAGTTTTGTTCTAACGAGTTGTTCGCGTTCCTTTGAGTAGTTATCCATATTGGCTTCTTCCCGTTCATTTACGCCAACGATCAACCAGTTATCTCCAACCTTTATTGGTTTTGTCACCTCGCCCTGTTTCAATCCGTAGATCGCATCTTCGAGCGCCTCAGAGGTCGACGCGCTCGGACCTTCGCCAAGCGGTGAGCCGAGAATAAAATCTTTCGCTTCGCGCGCTTCGAGTTTTGCACCTTGCGCGGCACTACTCAATCCGCCAGCATTTGCGGCATTTTCGGAAATTCTTTTTGCGATCGCTTCAACCTGCTCGCGCGCCTGTTTGGTTTTGACGGCTTCGACGACCTGACTCCTAACTTCATCGAATTCAGCGTCTCTGGGTGCTTTCTTATCAACAAGAAGCGGTATTGCAAATCCTCCGGGAATCGGGATCTTATCACCGACATCATTTACCTTTTCAAGCGACGCAATGCCTTGCTCAAAGTCCTGAGAAATTCCAAGATTATCGATTTCATCGCCGGGTTTTACGTAACCCGTCTCGCGAACCATCTCGCTCACAGACATATTCGCTTGAGATGCAAACTCTTCAGCGACCTTTTGAACATCTTTTACGCTCTTCAGCTTTTCGGCCGCTTTTCCAGCCAAAATTGCATTTGCCTCATAAGCTTTGCTGTTTCTGCGGCTTACTTCGATCTCCTTTTTTCCTTGTTCAAAGGGCTTCGGAACGGATTCTGCTCTACGCAATATGTAAAAATTGCTTCCAAATTTAAGAGGTTCCGTGATCTCGCCGTCGTTCATGCTCAGGACTCTCTGATACGGATCGGTTGGATTATTCTGATTTTCTCTCACCAAACCAGCAACCTTTCCTCCGTCTAAAGCAGTACTTGGTTTTTCGGACTGTCCCTTTGCCGTTTCCGCAAACTTAGTTTCGGATACCGTCTCGCCTTCTTTTTTGAGCGATTCAACAATTTCATTTGCTTTTTGCAATACCTGAGATTCTTCCTCCGGCTTATTAACCCGTAAAACGATTTCCTGAATTCGAACACCGGCAAGTTTTTTATCGGCTGGCAGTTTATCGAACGCCTCTTTAAGCTCTTCATCGGTAAAAGTCAGTTTCTCACCGATCTTTGAGGTTTGCAGGTACAAATACCTTATTTTCTTTTGGGGCGAGCTTATATAATAACTTTTCTTATTCTTTTCAAAATAATCCTTTAATTCAGCAGCGCTTGGAGTTATCGATTCCGTTAGATCGGCTGTATTTACAGGGACGTAGGTTAAACTAAATTTTGTATTTCGGCGTTTATAGTCATTTAAAACTTCCTCTTCAGAAACCGAAACGCCGGCCGTTACGAAGGCAACGAGTTTCTGTTGACTGATTTCGTCACGAATTCTTTCTTCAAATTCAGCAACCGAACCCGACTGACGAATCGCATTCTGCTCGTAAAGCTGTTGATCAAAAGGCTTGCCGTCCTCGGGTTTGAAAATTTCTCGTATTCGTTCGGCAACTTCAGTATCGGAGGCAGTCAGGCCAAGGCGAGCCGCTTCAACACGCACAAGTTTTCCCTGTATCATCTGATTTATTAGTAAGCTCGGCATCGCTGGAAATTGGGGCTGAATCTCGCGGAGCCGCTCCTGCATAGAAACTACGTCGCCGATCGTTATTTTTTCCGACCCAACCTTTGCTGCGGTTTCGTTGTTTCGGCTGAGGTTTTCCTGAACACCCTCCGTAGGCGCATAGAAAACGACGAGACTTCCAACCAATATTACTGCGAAGAATATGAGAAGGAAGTTTCTCGTACGCTCCATTTTCTTGAAGAACTTTAGCATTGCTTAAACACCTATTTTATTTACGTAAAAGATAAACGAAGAAATATAATTCTCAGTTTTTTTGCAAACCGTAATTTTATCAATCAAGTAGTTAAAAGTAAAAGGAAACCGTTACGAAGCCTTTACGCACAAACGAATATCGGGCTTTTACAATCTACATTGCGGTTAATTTCACGGGTGATTGTCGAAACCGATCGTGCGAGACGAAAGGCTATTTGCCGAAGCGATTCGCCCCTGCTTATGCCCCTCGAAATTTCCTCGCGTTCTTCTTCCCTCAACGCCATAGCAGGGCGCTTCTTCGGTATTGGCGCTATCCCGCCAAACAAACTTAACGTACTGTGAATCGTCCCGGGCTTCCGGTTTAAGGAAACCGAGATACTGCTGACCGACTCTCCGGCAACCCACCGCTGCCACAACTCCCTGCCCTCTTCTGCGGAATAATTCCGTCTTATCAATTGTGCCATATGCTTCACTCGAATAATCTAAATCAAAATCCATAGTGTTGCACTGACCGATTGAAACTTCCCTTGCTTTCGTACTTAGTTTTATCGGCGTGAAAATGCTCTTGCCACTTTTAGCCGAAGGCGCGATAATGGTTATGGGACAAGATTTACCACTCGGCTTTCGCAGATTTCACACACCGTTTTGTAAAAGGGGAGTTTAACCAAGGGTTCATAAATCTTTCCCTGGGAATTGTGGCGGGTACAATAATTCTTTCGATAATTTTGTCGCTGATCTTTCCGACTGCGGCTGAAACGGAAGAATCAAAGCTCATTAAGACTTTAGATCCGGATTCGGATACCGAGTAATTGTCCTAACCAAATGAGGGTTTATGCGACGGGTTCCGTCCCATCCTTCCAAAAGCTGTAAATAGAAAAATGGATAACAATTTTCGCAGGTATTACGTTGACTGGTGGAGCATTCGAAAAAGCACCATTTACGCAATAATTGCGCTCATAGCAGCCCTTATCATTGCGGCAGGCGGCGTTTGGTGGCTTTGGCAAAATGATTGGGTAATTACTCCGCCGACGGATCGAAAAGCCCCTAAAGATTCTGCCACTATCATTTCATTTGAGGGAAATGTCAGGATCGTAAGGGTCGCGACGCGCGCGACCGAAAGAGTTACAAAATCGACGTTTGTTCAGGCGGGCGATACTGTTCAAACACAGGCTGGCGGGCGCGCCCAGATACGCATGATCGACGGTTCGATTATATCAGTACGCCCCGATAGCACGGTAGTCATAAGCGACAGCACATCTATTCTCGGCGGAACAAGCGTCAGAGTTAAGCTTGACGACGGGCAGATCAAAGTAAGCACGGAAAATCATCCTGAAACTTCGAACAACGTAGTTGAAATCAAAGAGACTGAAAACAAGATGCTTTCACAGACGGAGGCAAGCTTCAACATAAACCCAAAGACAGATACGGGTGAAATACGGATTAATCGCGGAGGTGTGGAAAGTAGCGCCGGCGGCGAAATAACAGTTTTAAAAGAGAATGAGTTTGTTTCGATCAAGGATAAAAAGATCGTTTCAAAGGAAAAATTATTGCGTGCTCCAGATCTCGACGAGCCCTCACCCTCTAAACAGATACTTGCAGTCGGCGGAGCAAACATTTCGTTTAAATGGGGTGAATCAGAGGGTTATAAAAGTGCGATCTATCATATGCAATTGGCAAAATCTCCATTTTTTGTCGGCGGCAAAATGATCAAAGAAAGCGACACGATCAAAGGAACCAGCGCATCCGTGGTGGGCTTAGAACCTGGAACTTATTTTTGGCGCATCCGGGCTTCGATCCCTTCGGGACAGGTAAGCGAATGGAGCGATCCTTCAAAATTTACTATTGTGAAGAGGAGCGGGTCGAGCGGTTTTGAAGTATCTGATTGGGAAGTCGAAAAGGTTGGCGGGGGAATCTATATATTGAAGGGAATTACAAAACCCGGAGCGACCATAAAAATTCTCGGACGTGAGACGTATGCTCAATCGGACGGATCTTTCAAACTACAGGTTTCATCCGGAAGCTCAACTGTCGTTGTCGGCGTATCCGATGAAAAAGGTAATCGTAGTCAATATACGATATCTCTAAAGACCGGAAAACCATTACGATAAGTACCGGTTTCGTTGGTTTCGACTCAGATAAGAAGCCGACATCAGAACATAACTGACCCAAATAGCGTCCGCCAATAAAAGGTGTCCGATCTGCATCAGGATCGGTGCGAGCGTGAAAACTGTAAGGGCACCGAATGCGAATTGGAGTATTATCAACGCCGTCAAAAAGTTTGAGAATCTCGAGAGCGTAGAATTTTCAGCGTCCTGTTTTTTTAACCAAGCGGCGAGAAATAAGAGATAAACTCCGAGCAATACTGACAAGATCGGATGAGCGATCCTCAATCGAAGGAGCATATGAGAAGTGCTCGAGAAATCCTGCCTGAATCCTTCGATCAATGAATTAGCCGGAAACAGCATACTCGAAAGTGCGGCCAAAACGCCGCTCGAGCCGATAAGAAGCATTCCGACCGCGCCGAGCGCGAGAAGGATTAAGGTCTTTCGGTCCACGCTGTCAAATTTCAGCGTACGCCCACCGCTCGCTAACCACCCGGTCATACTCAATGAAGCCAGCAGAATAAATGTGTTTATCAAGTGTCCAATTGCCCAGAAGGGGCGGGCATTGGATAGCGTTTCCGCGGTATTTCCGGTTAGCACAAGGCCCGCTCCAATTAGCGCTTCCGTGATGATAAAGAGAAAAGAGAAAATGGCAAATACGCGTATTTGGTGAGGCCGTTTGAACTTAACCAATACTACGATCATGAGAATCAAGACAACGAAAAAATCGATTCCGCTCATTATCCTGTGCGAAAATTCAATAACTGTTTTGAGCTGCGGCGCAGTAGGGATCACCTCGCCATGGCATGTGAGCCAATGTTGTCCGCATCCATCACCCGATTTCGACGCTCGCAAGAATACTCCCCAGAGTATTACAAGTACATTATAGGAAAGCGTAAACCAGGCAAATTTTGCGAGCTTCGAAAGTTTCATTTCTTAAAGCGTTCTGATAAATTAACCAATGAAAATTGAGGATAGCACCCGAAAGAGGAAATAAAAAATCTCGATATAATTAGTAAAGTTTATGGAGATCGAACATTTTTTTACTTGTCCATACTGTTGGGAGGAGATCTCAATGGTAATCGATTTATCGGTAAGCGGGCAGGTTTATACGGAGGATTGTGAGGTTTGTTGTCGTCCGATTCAAATAAAATACGAAGCCGAATCCTTGACGTTGAAATCCTTCGAAATTATTGAGCAATGAAAAAAATCAAAATAATTGTGATCCTAGTTCTTTTTATCGTTTCGAGCGCAAAAGGGGAGGCGCCATATGTTGCCGTGCTTGGAGTCGCCCAAGATGCCGGTGCGCCGCAGATGGGATGTATGAGCCAATTTTGTAAAAATGCCTGGACTGACAAGAGTCTGCGCCGCTTGGTTTCATCCATCGCTCTGGTAAATCCGGATACTAAACAGCGCTGGATCTTCGACGCAACTCCCAATTTGCCGGAACAATTTCAAAATCTAAAAACACAGACAAATGATTTCTCGAACAATCTTGACGGCATCTTTTTAACGCACGCTCATATTGGTCATTATACCGGATTGATGTTTTTGGGAAGAGAATCGATGAACGCGAAAGAAGTTAAGGTATTTGCCATGCCGCGAATGATTCAAATGCTCGAAAAAAATGCTCCGTGGTCGCAGCTGGTCGACCTCGAGAACATTAAACTCAGTGAAATTCAGGACAAGAAAGATGTTCAACTGACGGAAGATATTCATGTGAGTGCATTTGTCGTTCCTCATCGGGACGAATTCTCCGAAACCGTTGGGTATAAAATTCAATCTTCCAACAAAACGCTCATCTTTATTCCGGATATAGATAAATGGGAAAAGTGGGATAAGAAGCTGAGCGAGTTAATAAAAAAGTGTGACTATGCATTTGTGGACGCCACCTTTTATCAAGATGGCGAGATTCCCCGTCCGATGAGCGAAGTTCCCCACCCGTTTGTTTCCGAAACAATGGACTTCTTAAAAGCCCTCCCCCTAAAAGAAAAGAAAAAGGTTCATTTTATTCATTTTAATCATTCAAATCCTATTGTTCAGGGAAATCGCGAAATCATTAATGAGGTTAGAAAGAAAGGCTTTAATATCGCATACGAGGGACAAACCGTAAGACTTTAATGCTTCGAGCGAACGGATGAAGAAAGAACGAATCGACAAACTTCTCGTTTCAAATGGCTTTGCTGAATCGCGGGCGAAAGCGCAGGCAATGGTTATGGCCGGGACCGTTTTGGTGAACGAAAGGCGCGTCGATAAGGCTTCCGAATCCTTTTACGGCGGAGAAACCATTCGTATCAAAGGCGACTCCCCGGAAACGAGATTTGTTGGCCGCGGCGGATTAAAGCTTGAGAAAGCGCTTGAACGATTTAATATATGCCCAAACGAATATGTTTGCCTGGATGTTGGTTCATCGACAGGAGGATTCACTGATTGCTTGTTGCAGAATGGGGCTCGAAAAGTATATGCCGTGGACGCGGGTACGAATCAGCTCGTTTGGAAGCTGCGAAATGATCCAAGAGTCGAAGTACGGGAGAATGTAAACGCCCGGTATCTTTCGCGAGCAGACTTCGCAGAGCAGTTTGATCTAATTGTAATGGACGTATCTTTTATTTCCGTGACCAAAATATTGGGCGCGCTAATTTTGCTTCTCAAGCAAACGGGAAAAATTATTGTTTTGATAAAGCCTCAGTTTGAGGTCGGTCGCGGCGAAGCCGCAAAAGGTGGAATCGTACGGGATCCGGAAAAACATACTGAGGTTGTCTCAAAAGTCAACGAATTTGCAGCCGGAATCGGGCTAAAGGCTAGCGAAGCGGTCGACTCTCCAATCCTGGGAGCGGACGGCAATAAAGAATTTTTGGTGCTTTATGAACCGAAAAGCTAAAGATACGAAGCAGCGCGAAAGCGATAAGTTTATTGAAGGAATCGACTACTACTTCGAAGGCGGTTTTTTCGTTTTGACCGAAACCTTCTTGCGTAAACGCGGGTTCTGTTGCGAAAATGGTTGCCGACACTGCCCCTACCAACAAAATGCGAATGAACCCCTACAAAAGGAAAGTCTCTAATTCCTCAGCATCAACTAACATATTCGTCTCCAGTAATGTTTCAGGTTTCGGGGCATTAGAAATTGTAGTCGGAGCTTGCGACGAACAACACACCGCGACCAGACGGTCAAATTCTTTCTGCATTTCCGGCTGAATAGCTATACTCTGGATAGTTTCATCAAGAACAGCCTTGAGGCTTTCATTTTCTGGAGGATTGATTTTGTAGTGCATCCATTTTCCTTCCCTTCGAGCTGACACCAATCCGCATTTACGCAAATATGCCAGATGCCGCGAAATTTTTGGCTGGCTTTCGCCCAAAACTTCGACAAAGAAGCAAACACAAACTTCCTCATTGCGAATCAAATTCAACAGCCGGAGCCTTGTCTTATCCGCGAGAGCCCCAAACAAATTTTCCATTTCGGAAAGTAATTCACCCTTCACCATATTCGAATATTATCAGATAACGTAAAAAATGTCTTGACATAAGGTTTATTGAGCGTTATATTCGCTTTAACATATATGTCAGAGCGTATATGAATACCGAGGAGTAAAGAGACAATGAAGACACATATTTCTTTGAATGTAAAAGATATTGAAAAGAGCGTTGAATTCTACGGGAAGATGTTTGATCAAAAGCCGATGAAATTTATCAAGGCGGAAAGGGGATACGCGAAATTTGATATTGAAGATCCACCGTTAAATTTAGCTCTCAACGAAGGTTCGTTTGAGGCGGGCGGGGGATTGTCCCATTTAGGATTGCAGGTCGAAACGACCGAGGATGTTATGAATTTCAAACAGAGATGGTCCGAAAAAGGTCTTGTTTCAGTCGATGAAATGGATGTCAGCTGTTGTTATGCAAAGCAGGATAAAATATGGGTTCGCGACCCGGATGGAAACGAATGGGAAGCATTTGCCGTTCTGGAAAACCTCGAGCCAAAAGAAGCTGAAAACGCGTGTGATTGCGGCGAGAAGGTTTTGGACGAGGTTCAAGGTAAAATTAATGCGGTCGGGTCGTGTTGCGGCTCTGCGAATGAGCCTAATACGTCGGATCAGGCGGCGAGGGAAACTCGCAGTGTCTCCAGTTAGCCATATTACGGTTGTGGATTTTAATTAACTGAGTTGAAAAGTATGCCTTAGAGCCTATAGTATTTAATCGGCTGAAGATGATCTTCGGCCGATTATTTTTTTGTTGAGGTGTTTTATGGATTTAGGCCTTCCAAATCGGCAAGGGTTGGAAATACGTCCGACTCCAAGGGATGAGATGAAACTTCATCCACTAGATACTTTTGCTTATGAATTTGTGGGTAACGAAGTTTGGGTAGAATTTGAGATGCCTGAGTTTACGGCGATTTGCCCGTTTTCGGATTTTCCTGATTTTGCGACGATTCGCTTGAAATATCTCCCCAACGAACGGTGTATTGAGTTAAAGAGTCTCAAGCTTTATATCAATTCGTTTCGTGATGTAAAGATATTTCACGAACACGTGATAAATGTAATTTTAGAGGATTTTGTTAAAGCTAGTGATCCATTGAAGTTGAGAATTGAAGGCGATTTTAATGTACGTGGAAATATTAAGACTTTGATAAAAGCGAAATATAACAAAAAAAACTCCTGAGATTCATTTCTCAAGAGTCCTTTGTTTTTCTAATACTCGGAAAGGTTAGTTAATGTCCTGCGACTGCCAAAGCGCCTACCGCACCCTCCACATCGTCAGCATCGGAATGGGTGTTGCAGGCACATTCGATGAGCTCGTCGATTTTCTTTTCTATTTTTCTTTCGGTACCAAGTTCAGCGTTTCTGACTTCAGAGACGATTAGAAACTTAGCCTTTTCCAGCAGACTTTGTTCACGGAAAGAAAGTTTCTTCTCAATACTCAAAAACGTCAATTTCTTCAAAACATCAGCCGCTTCGAAAATATCACCCGACTGAAGCTTCTCATTGAATTCGCGCGAACGAACTTTCCAGTCGTCCGAAACAGTTTCAAAATCTTCGCCAAGCGTCGTCATTAAATGCTTATACTGTTTTGTTCCAATTATCGGTCTTATTCCAACGGCTTCGGCATTATCCATTGGAACAAAAATCGTTGAATTATCGCTCAGAACCCTGAGCGAATAAAAACGCATTTGATCATCACCGATCTGCTTCTTCTCTATATCTTCTACAAGGCAAACACCCTGATTTGGGTACGCGACCTTCTGCCCTATGCTAAGTTCCATAAAATCCTCCATTAAAATTAAGGTAGAAATGAGGTAGCGAACCGAATGAGTCTAAATCCGCCTTTTGCCCAAATGTTTAGGTAGACCTATTGTAACACAGCGTCGGCCCGCTTGGAAAGAAACTTAAGGTTTCGAACTTAGAATGTTTAGTTGATCAACTTAGAGATTTTTATTGGGAGCTTGATAATAAAAGTGGAACCGCTGCCTAAAACGGAATCGACATGGACTTCGCCATCGTGCAAGCGCGCAAGATGTTTTACAATTGCCAGCCCGAGGCCGGTTCCGCCTATATCACGAGAGCGCGCACGATCGCCGCGATAAAGGCGCTCAAAAACTCTAGGAAGCTGAGCAGTGGGAATTCCTTCCCCTGAATCGGTTACTTCGATCGCGAGCATATCACCGTGTCGATCACATCCGACAGTTACAATTCCTTCGTGACGATTGAATTTGATGGCATTGTCGACAAGGTTTGTCAGCATTTGCTCGAGACGAAATCTGTCTGCTATCACCCGGGTTTCCGGTTTCACCCTGTTTTCAAGTATGATCTCTCGTTCGTCAGCTTTTGCAGACAAGCTCGCAAGCACGCCCTTAGTTAAATCGAAGAGCGGAATCTCCGCAAGGTCAATCCTGACCTTTCCGGCCTCAATTGAAGAAAGCTCGGAAATATCATGGATCAGATGCTGCATTCTTTCGGCGTTTCTTCTAATGATTCCGAGAAATCGCAGCTTGTTAAGATCGTCATCAACTCCGCCATTTTCTAAAGTTTCAATAAACGCTAAAATGGACGTCAGGGGCGTTCGCAGTTCGTGTGAAATATTTGAAAGAAATTCTTGTCTAACTCTCTCGAGGTGTTCGATTTGGGTGATGTCGTAAAAGACTCCGACTGCATATTTCGAACCCTCAAAACCGCGAGGAGCGACGTTTACATCGAAGATGCTGTGATTTTCCCGTCTGGCTTCATATACAAACTGGGAGGAAGAATCTTTTGTGAGCGCATTTACAAAAGCCTCATGGACGGACATGTTTCGCACGACTTCGCTCAAACGTTTCCCCAACAAGGGTTCGCCCGGTTTCCCAAAAATTAGCCGTGCGGCGTCGTTTGCGTAAGCAACACGAAGATTTTCGCCGACTATCAACATGCCTTCGCGCAGGTTTTTGAAGATCCCCGGAATATTCAGGTTTGAACCGTCGCCTTCGGCAATCGAACGTGAAAATAAGGATTCCATCTCTAATGTTAAATTATAGGTCTAGCGCTATTTTCTCAAGGTTGGGAAGAATATCTTTGTTTATTACTTAAATTCAACGAAACGATACCCCACTCCGACAACCGTTTCAATACACGCCCCGCAATCGCCCAGTTTTTGACGAAGGCGGCGAATATGTACGTCCAAAGTCCGCGTGTCGCCAAAATAACTATATCCCCAAACGTTGTCCAGAAGATTCTGTCTCGTCGCCACGCGTCCACTATTTACTGCAAGGTGCGTTAAAAGGGCGAATTCTTTGCGCGTCAATTTCACTTCTTCACCACTGCAAAATACTCGCATATCGACAAAATCAATAGAAAGCTTTTTATCCTCATAAACAGTTAGTTCATCGGAATCCGTTCTTCGTAAAACTGCACGAATTCTCGCAATTACTTCCTTTATCGAAAAAGGCTTTGTGATGTAATCATCGGCACCGAGATCCAAACCCGTAATTTTGTCAATTTCCGAGGCCTTTGCGGTCAGCATTATTATTGGAATTTCTTTTGTGGCAGGTTCGCGGCGAAGGCGTCGGCACAGTTCGCTGCCGCTCATGCCCGGCAACATCAGATCCAAGAGTATTAGTGAAGGAGGCCGTTTTTCATCGAGTGCAAGACGCAGTCCTTTTTCACCGGATTCGGCAATTTCAATGCGATAACGTTCTCGCTCAAGGTTGTATCGAAGACTTTCAGCAATATCGAATTCGTCTTCTATGATAAGGATAAAGGGCTTCATTGTACTTGGAATAAAACGATCGAACCTTATGCGTAAAGATTGAGAGTATTTGTAACGCCTTAATTGCATGTGACGAAAATGTTAACAATACGTTAATTCGCCACCTTCGATTTCAGTACGCAATTTCTAGCTCAATTTCTGCTCGCGCGGCCGCAAAATTTCGACTAACTCGCCCGCTCCCGTTTCAGTTTGCGTCCAACTTTCAACCGGAAAATCGATAACGGCCAAAGCCGCGGTCGGCATACGTTCATGTTTTCCGGTCAAGGCCTGCACGAGTTCTTCAAATCCCCAGTTGTGTCCAACGATCATTACCGATTGAAACTCATCACTCAAATTCGAAACCGTTTTCAGGAGCGAATCCAGCCCAGCTTCATATATCTTTCGTTCAAACCCAATATCCGCATCAATTTCAGCTGATTTCTTCACGAGCTCCGCAGTCTGTTTAGCTCTTTCGGCCGGCGAACTCAGGATAAATTCCGGAATGAGTCCCTTTTCCGCCATGAGTTTTCCCATAAAAGGAGCCGTGTTCGTACCTCGTTTATTGAGTGGTCGCTCGAAATCCGAGAGATTCGGATCATCCCAGCTCGATTTCGCGTGTCTTAAAACAAACAATCTTTTCATGGCTCATTTTTCAGGATTCATAACTTGTTTGAGCACGATTGCATCCGGTTTGCTGATCGCTTCAAGTGTCTCATTCAATTGCTTTTGAAATGATTTTTTCTTTTTCACACGAAGAATATCCGCAAGAGAAAGGATGCCCTTTAATTTCCCTTTACGGTTTACTACCGGAAGACGCTTTACCTTGTGCTTTCTTATTTTCTTAAGAGCCGTTTTTACGGAATCATTAGGGGCGCAGGTTACGGGTTTGCCGTTTATGACGTCGCTGATCCTTATATCACCGGCCATTTGGTTTCGTGACGTTAAAGCAATACAAACGTCTCTGTCTGTGATCATTCCGACCACTTCGTTTTCCTGTCTTATTATCGGCACTACACCGCAGTCCTTTTGCCACATTATGCCGACAGCTTTAGCTAAACTGTCCTTTGCGTGACAGCATTCTACGCCCGATGTCATTATCTTTTTCACTTTCATATGTATAGAAAACCTTAATCAACCGACTAATTCGATTTTTAGTCTTTTGCTAAATTCATTTTAATAATTACTATATCAAAAAGATGAAGACACAAAGACTCGCGGCAATCGATATAGGCTCAAACTCATTAAAATTAGCGGTTATGGAAGCGGCTGCCAGCGATTCTTTTACGATAATCTCTCAGGATCGCGAGCGTGTAAGGCTTGGACAGGAAACGCTCCAAAACAAGTTTTTATCGCCTCAAGCGATTGATTTATCAGCAGATGCGATTTCCAGATTTAAATCGATTGCGGAAATGCGGGAAGTTGATTCGCTACGCGCGGTCGCCACGGCATCCGTGAGGGAAGCAAAGAACGCCGTGCAATTTGTAAGGGAGATCGAACGGCGAACGGGCGTGTATGTCGAAGTCTTGCCGTCTCTTGAGGAAGCTCGACTCATAGGGATCGCTGCATCGCAGTATTTCGGACAAGGCGGAAGTTCGATCCTTAATATTGATATCGGGGGAGGTTCTACCGAAATTTCGCTGATGGAAAATGGCGAAGCAAAAAAACTTTTTTCGATGAAACTTGGTGCGGTTGGTTTAAGTGAAAAATACTTGTTGAGCGATCCACCGAAGAAGAAAGAACTCAGGAAATTGAAAAAGGAGGTCGCTTTTGCGCTCGAAAAACCCGTTCGCAAATTAAAAAGTGAAAAATGGAAAGTCTCGAGCGGTACGTCTGGAACGATTCTTAGTTTGGCATCGTTGATTGGATTTCAATCGGCAAACGACAATTTGGAATGGGGTGCGGTCGAATTAAAAAGACTCGTCGGAATCAACAAAATACTCTCAAAACTCTCGATCCAAGACCGCGCGAAAATTCCCGTGATCAGTGAAACACGCGCGGAGGTGATTCTTGCCGGGGGATTGATTTTAGAAGGTGTAATGGAAGCTTTGGGGATCGAATCTCTTGAACCTTGTTCGTATGCGCTTAGAGAGGGTGTAATAATTGATCATTTGCGCGAAATTGAAACAGAGCGCCTACCGCCCGTACCCGATGTTGACGACATAAAACTCCGGGATGTTTTTGCGGTTGGAAGACGATTTGGCTACGAAGAAAATCACGCATTGAAAGTGGCTGATATGGCGGAGAAGATCTTCGATAAACTTGCCCCGATCTACGGGCTAAAACGCCACGAAAGAACACTGCTTTCTGCGGCGGCCCTGCTGCACGACGTTGGCTATCACATTTCACACGAAGCACATCATAAGCATTCGCTCTATCTTATAAAACATTCTGAAATGACCGGATTTTCCGAGGATGAAAAATCGATAATCGCGAATGTCGCACGATATCACCGGAAAGCATTTCCGAAACCGCATCATATTTATTACACGGATCTAACCGAAGTTGAGCAAAAAATTGTTGATAAACTCAGCTCGATCTTGCGGATCGCCGATGGGCTGGATCGCGGATATGAGGGACGGGTAAAAGATATAGGATTCGAAAGATCGAAAAAAACGCTTAAGTTAATCCTTTTTAGTGATGAAGATTGCTCAAGCGAGATTTACGCTATCAAGATGAAGAAGGAATTTTTTGAGATAACATATAATTGCTCGCTCGTGATAAGGCAGGCTCCAATCGCAAAAACGGCCTGAATTTACACATTCATATTAAGCAAGTTAACGACGGCATCCCGCCTGAAATCAAAAATAAATTTTAGCTCGCGTTTTACAAACCAATGCGCCAGATCCCCAAATGGTTCAAATGGAAGGCGGTATTTAACGGCGTCTTCTATAAGGGTTTCACCGTTTTCGGTTTCGCTGAATCTGTGTTGATGTATCCATTGCGTGTATGGACCTTTTAACGACTCGTCAGTAAAAGAATGCGGCGGATCCCACTCAGAGATCAATGTTCGCCATGTGATCGGGAATCCCCGAAGCGAAAGTTTATAATCGATCAATGCACCTTTTGAAATCTTGGGCGGCAACGTGGTGATCTTAAAATTTAACTCGGGAGGAGTAATCAGCTCGAGATTTTTGGCGTCGGAGAAAAACTCAAAAACCTTCGCCCGCGGAAGTTTCAGATGCTGTTTTCGATATAGAGTATGTTCGGCCAAATGTGAGTTGAGTTCCTGCCTTATTGCGTTCCGGCGATTTGTTTTTTCAATTGAACAATAAAAGATTCTACAACGCTTCGCTCATCGCTTACCGGAAGATCTCTTAGAAATCTTTGGTACACAGCAATCGCTTTTTTCTTTTCCTCCATCTTTTCGTAAACCGCCCCGAGCAGCATATACAAAACCGGTTCGGTCGCCGAAAGTTGGTCTATTGCCTTTTCAAACGATTTTGCCGCTTCACCGTAATAGTATTTTTCATCATTAAAATCGTTTGCGGCCGATGCACCCTCCGCTTCGTTTTGAAAGATCAAACCCAAACCAGTATGGGCTTCAGGTTGGAAACCTTTACCTTCGCGCACGGCTCTATCGAAGGATTCAATTGCCTTATCGATCTCATTGTCTGACCGATAAATTCTCCCTTCGACCGCAGAAGCTTCCGGATAGATCGGACGGATCTTTCTCGCACTTGCGATGGCAGAATGCGCTGCGTCATTGTCATATTCTGTCAGCGCCCGTGCTAACCCGACATAGGCCTCAGCATAATTTGGTTGCAAACTTACCGCCTTCTTATAGAGTTCGATCGCTTTTGACTTGTCATCATCGACGAGCTTTTCAGCTTCCTGAAAGGCCAATTCCGCTTGATTAGAAGTTTTGACCAAATCGATCTTAATAGCGCCCCGCTGAGCGGCAGTCAGCTTTTTCTCGACTTGCTTAAAACCGAAAGCCCGAACCTGAAGCGACCGTATCCCTGCGCCGACCGGTTTTATTTCAAGTTTCCCGGAAGAATCGGTAACCCCTCGCTTCACTCCGTCGATCCAGACAGTCGCGTTTGGTTCCGTTTGGAGATTTACGCCTTGAACACGTTTCTGCGGAAAAGCTGCTACGGTAAAAGCGATAAGAAACGCGCAAACAATAAATATGTAAAATTTCATTTTCATATTCGTATCTCCGACAAAATGAGATTGGAGAAACCACAAAAAAAGTTGCAAACAAATTTAAACGCGAAAATTAGCCGATTCTCGAAACTATATCCGAAAGATGTATATCATCGTCAGTATCACCTTTTACAAAAAGCATCTTGATAAACGGCGGCGCGATGAGGGTTGTCGCTATCGCCATAAACAGCACCGCCCCAAACAATTTTCCATTGATCGCGGCTAAGCCTAAACCGATTTGCGCGACGACGATCCCGACTTCTCCCCGCGGAACCATTCCCATTCCGACCTGTGCAGATTTCCTCCAGCCTTCGCCATAAGCTCCTATTCCACAACCAATTAGCTTCGTAAATATTGCTACTACCGTTATTAAGACCGCAAATAAAACGAGAGACGTGTCTCTGAAAATTTCCAAGTTTAGCTGCATTCCTATATTTACCAGGAAAAAAGGAACGAGAAATTCCGTAACGCCATTTGTTAGCCGGCGCATTTTTACGTTTCCCTCGGTTGCCTCCGAGAGCGCCATCCCGGCAAGAAAAGCGCCGATTATCGCCGCTACCTGCATATACATTGCAGCTATTGACAGACCGAGACACATTATTAAACCGAAGTTAAAAAAAGGCTTGCTCATGTGGAGCTGCTCGATTTTTGGTGCAAGTCTTGTCATCAAGACCGCGCCAAGCACTGCTACACCTACCGTAAATAGAATTGCCGAACCCGTCGTACCCGCAAGCTTAAAATAGCTGATATTACCTTTGCTTACGCCCGATACGACAGAGAGTATCAATAACCCAAGAATGTCGTCGATAACCGCGGCGCCTAGTATTATACGGGCGGCATCGCTATCCAATAGCCCAAGCGAACCAAGCACGCGGGCCGTTATTCCGACCGACGTAGCAACGAGCGCAGCCCCTATAAACATCGATTCAACCGTCGTGCTGCCCCACCAACTGGCGAGAAAATATCCGCCGATGAAAGGAAATATGATCCCTAAAATTCCGACCAGCAATGCCTTCCGGCCAACGTTAAGAATTGTTTTCGGCTTTGTTTCCAGCCCAACGTGGAAAAGGAGAAAAATTATCCCAATTTCAGCCAGAATGCTGATTACTTCCGTCGGTTTGACCCACCCTAAAACGTAAGGACCAATAATCACCCCTGCGAGAATTTCTCCCACTACCGCCGGCTGATTTAACCGCTCAAAGAGCTCTGCCATTAATTTGGCGGAGACCAATATGATGAAAAGTGCCAACAAAATGCCGGCGTTTTCGATGTTTGCGGCTAAAACAAGGGGCATCTCTTTGCTTACTCTTTAATAATGTTTTTTAGATTTTACCGCAAAAAGAAGATTGTTGAAAATTTTTTCAATAATCTTCAACGGAATTAAGTTTTAGTTGGTGTTACAGAAGTTTATTTTCAACTATAAATGGCTCTATTTCGTGGTTAAATTTACGGGGTTGCCCGTCGTTGAGAAGTGACGGACGCCTTCCTACATTTGAGATTTCATTTTCGACGCAACCGACGTAGGCCGCTCCCGGCATGTTCTTGGATGTGAGAATCATTATTGACGAAGAATTATGAAGGAACGGAAGAGAATTCTTGTGAAGAAAGTTTTTTGAATTCCGCTTTTGTAATCCCGAATTGAACCAGTTCCTGTTCGTAAAAAGTATCGATTTTCATATACTTCATTCCGATCTTTTTCATTACATTTTGCGAAGCTTCGTTTTCTGGAAACGCGACCGCGACGATTTTTTCCAGCGATAATTCTTCAAATCCATATTGAAGACATCGTGCGGCTGCTTCCGTTGCATAGCCTTTGCCCCAATAATCAGAAGCAATCGCATAGCCTACTTCGATTTCGTTAGTTTCCTTGAGCCTCCATAAACCGCACCAACCGACAAAATTTCCCGTGAATTTTTCAACCACTCCGCAGAAGCCGAGTTTTTGATCGTCCCATTGTTCAGTCATCATTACTATCCATTTTACGGATGAATCAATATCAGTTTGAGGCTCGCGAATATAGCGCATAACGAGCGGATCCTTTCTCATTTCATAGATATCTTTGAGATCGCTTTTTTCGAGTTTTCGTAAAATAAGTCGTTCGGTTCCAAACATTGGCTGCGGCGTAAAATATTTCGGAAGAAAAATAGACTCCAATTCGTCTTAATTAATAACAAATTTTTACCGAGGATCAAACCAATGAAAGAAACAAACGAAACCCGCAGAGAATTTCTGAGCCGCACTGCCGCTGTGGCGTTTGCAATTCCGCTTTCTCTGAGCTGCAGAAGTCACTCGATTGCGCAGGTAAATGACAGTCACATTGTAGACGCAATCAGGAAAAAGGCGATAAATGACCCCAATTCAAACTGGACCGGTGCGATCGACGCCCCTGAGAATGTAACCTGGAAAACCGCATTGGCTGGAAAAAACGAACCCGGTGAACGAATAAAAATATCCGGAACTGTGTATGAGGCGGATCGCAGGACACCTGCAGCGAACGTTTTGATATATCTTTATCACACCGACATCGAAGGAATTTATGGTAGGGAAGGAGAGCCCAATCACGGGCGGTTTCGGGGCTGGCTTCTTACTGACGAGCGCGGACGGTACGAATTCTCTTCCCTAAAACCCGGTTCTTATCCAAACGGGCGAAATCCCGCCCACATTCACATGACTTTAACGACAATAGACCGCCGCGAAGACTGGATTGATTCGATATTATTTGCAGGCGACAATTTCATAACCGCCGACATGAGAGCGGTCAAACGAGGAGGATTTAACCCAATTCTGAAGCTGAGAAAGAATATGAACGATGTGTTGACCGGGGTTAGAAATATTCAACTTTAAAGAATTTGATGTTACTTTTGGGATATGGATCAATTCGCCTTGATGACCGAAAAGATGAGCGAACATGACTTGATCGAAGCCTGCCGGGACGGCGATCGTGAAGCGTTTGGTGTGATTTTTTCACGTCATCAGAAACGCGTTTTCTCAGTTGCAATTGGTTTCTTTGGCGGAAACCGGCAAACAGCTGAGGATGTTACCCAACAGGTGTTTCTGAAATTATATACGAGCATCACGAATTTTCGCGGCGATGCAAAACTCGAAACATGGCTTTACCGAATCACAATAAACACTTGTCTGGATGAACAGAGAAAGAAGAAGAGGATGGCGTACATTCCAGATTTTCTCGGGCTCGGTTCGGCGGATGCGAATAAAACGCATGAAGAAAAGTTGATTATGCGGGAAACCTCCGATGAGGTGCGGCGGGCACTTATAGAAATAAAACCAAAATTTCGGTTACCCATTGTACTGAAATATTCGGAAGGCCTTTCGTATCAGGAAATGGCGGAGGTTTTAGGATGTTCGGAAGGAACGATTGCTTCGCGGCTCAATCGGGGGCATAAAATGCTCGCGAAAAAGCTTGAGTCCTTGAAAATCGATTTTTAACTCCGAGCATATAAGGTTGGTTTATCAACATTGAAAACAAATGGAAGAAATGCATTACAAAGAAAAAATATCTGCATTTTTGAATCGGGAATTATCAGCCGATGAGCATCGCGTGGTCGGCGAACACGTCCTCTATTGTTCAAAATGCAGAAGTGAGCACGACGAGATAAAATTAGGCGCTGATTTTGCGCAAAATCTAAAGCAAGCCAGCGCTCCGGACAAAGTATGGAAAGATATTGTTGCCGTTCTCGATAAAAATTACATCCTTAAAGCGAGACCGAACACAAATCTTTTTCAATGGAAAAAACTTTCGCTGGGCTTTGTTTCGATCGTAACCGTTCTTTCCGTTACACTTGGGATCTATCTATTAGTCTATGATTCTGCTCAGTCCGTGCGCACTTCTAAAGAGCAAACCGTACCAGTCGCCCACAAACGCGAGGCTGCATGGAAAGTTGAAAATATAACCGGCAAATCGAAGATTACAAACGCTTCCGAAAACGAGTCTTTGAAGATTGGTTCGAGTTTGGAAACCGACAAAAACTCGCGTGCCAAGATTGACGTTGCGGATATTGGTCAGGTTGAAGTCGCTCCAAACTCTCTTGTTAAACTGGTCAATTCAACAAAATCCGAGCATCGATTATCACTCGAGCGAGGCAAACTCAGCGCACTGATTTTCGCACCGCCGCGCCTCTTTGTGGTCGATACGCCGTCGGCCGCGGCAGTTGATCTTGGCTGTGCATATGACCTCGATGTCGACGAGGAAGGAAACAGCAAATTGCATGTGAAGAGCGGATACGTTTCGCTTGAAAGAGAAGGACTTGAATCGATCGTGCCGGCGGGAGCGATTTGTTATACAAAAAGGGGTCATGGGCTTGGAACACCGTTTTCAGAAACTGCCTCACATGCTTTCCAAAATGAGCTCCGGAAGTTTGACTTCCATGACGGCGGAAGGGAATCCTTGATAAAGATTTTGAATTTGGCAAAACCCCGCGACACGCTGACACTATGGCATCTGATTTCAAGAGTTTCTAAAGAGAGCCGTGCGGGAATTCTTAAGAAAGTGCTGTCCTTTTCAAAACTGCCCGATGGAGTAACGCGCGAGGGAATTCTCCGTCTGGATAAAAACATGCTTGAAAAATTGAGATTCGAATTGGAAAATCTCTGGTATGAATAATTCCGGGTATTAGATCATGTAAACGAGCAAACCGTCTTTCAGCTTCGGCTCAAACCAGGTCGATTTCGGCGGCATGATTTCGCCCATATCCGAAACGGCAAAAAGATCGTCCATCGTGGTCGGAAATAACGAAAATGCTACTTTGGCGAGGTCTTCATCTATAATCCTTTCGAGCTCGTCTGTGCCTCGGGCGCCGCCGACAAATCCGATTCGGGCATCCGTCCTCGCATCGCCGATTCCCAACACAGGCGAAAGCAAATACTCCTGGAGCATACTCACATCGAGTCGTTTGATCGGATTTTCGGTTTCGATCAGTTCAGGGAAAATTTCGAGCCGGTGCCATTTTCCATTCATATACATACAAAATTCGCCATGATGCTCGGGCTCTTTTCTTGTCGCATCCTCGACCGTAAAGCTTTTCCCAAGCTCCGCTAAAAATTCGTCTTCCGTCAATCCGTTGAGATCTTTTACAACACGATTGTAAGCCAGGATCTTAAGATCTTCGGCCGGATACATTCCCGCAACGACATAATTGTAATCTTCATCGCCCGTATGATCAGGATTTTTTTTGCTGCGCACTTTTTTCGTCAAGCTCGAACTCTCAGCGCGGTGATGTCCATCGGCGATGTAAAGCGCGGGCACTTCGCCGAAGGCTTCGATCCATTCATTGCTTTCTGCGATCTTCCAAACCGTCTGTTTTACGCCGTCATCGCAGACAAAGCTATATAGAGGTTTTTCCTTTATCGCAGTCTGAAAAAGATCGCGAAGCCGATCCGTATTTCGGAATGCCAGGAATATCAGCCCCGTTTGTGCATCGAGAGCAAGCATATGCTGGGTCCGGTCCTGCACTTTGTCCGGGCGTGTTTTCTCGTGTTTTTTAATAACCTCTGATTCATATTCATCGATCGAACAACATGCGACGAGTCCCGTTTGCGAATGACCGCCGATCGAAAGTTGGTAAATGTAGACACATTCTTCATCTTCGCGAAAAAATTGCTTGTCGTTTATAAATGTCTCTAGATTTTGTTTCGCTCGCGCAAAAATTTCAGCAGGCGGTATATTTGCGTCATCATCAAACTCAGCTTCTGCGCGTGTAACTCTAAGGAAACTATGCGGATTGCCGTCTAAGAATTCCCGCACCTCCGATGTATAAACCACATCGTAAGGAACACACGAAGCTTGTTTTGCGTTTTCAGGATTCGGGCGAAGCGCTCGAAAAGGTCTAATAGTTGCCACAATAAATCAATTCTCCGATAAGACGTATTCAATACTAAACTGAAATGTGCTGCCGGGAATCAATGTTCGGGCAGCACACATACGCATTCCAAAAAAGTCTAAACTACGGCTTCGCTGCCTTTGCAGGATCGCCCGCATCATTTGGCGTAGGTTCCGGTGATGCGCTCGCATCCGGCGCGGGATCGTTTGCCGGATCAGCGTTTGCATTTTCCGCGTTTGAATTTGTATTCGAATTGCCGAGATTTTCTTCAGCGTCCCGGCGTTCTTGCTCTATTTGTTCATCGAGTTTTTTCTCGGCCTCATCATTCTGATTGATGATCCCATCGCTAAAACCCTTCTTATCGATCTTCCACATCCCGGCTTCTCTTACAAGATGAACAATGTCCCAGCCGTCAAAACTATTTTGAACTTCAACCGTAGCCTTATCGCCCTCGATCTTTTCATCTCGATAATCAAAGACACGCTGGCTTTCAGGAAAAAGGGTTTCACGCAGAATTATTTCATCCATCGATACATTTTGAGCCTTCGCCTGCTCCTGATGGATTTTCAAGGATGCCTCCGAAAGAAGCATTTTCATCATCGCAACGTCCTTTTTCTTGACCGCAATCGTGTAGGCCTTTAAGGTCTCAACCGGAGTCGCCGGTTCGGATTTTCCTGCGCACGAAAGCGCAAACGCCGCTACGAGAAGAAATAATATTAAGCTAAACAAACGATTCATTGCCATTAAACAAACTTTCGAAAAATAGATATACTTATCGCAAAGTATAACCAAAATCAAGGAGTAAGACGAATGAGCCGAAAGAAATTATCGAGCGAGGAAATCGAGGAAAGCGTTGCAAGACTCGATGGCTGGAAGGTTGAAAAGAATTGGCTGAAAAAGGAGTATGAATTTCGAAACTTTGCCGAATCTCTCGCGTTTGTCAATAAAATAGGAGAGATCGCAGAAGATGCCGACCACCACCCGGATATGAAGTTTGGCTGGGGCTACGCAAATATCGAATTAACCACCCACGACGTCGGCGGTTTAACACCCAACGATTTTGAGGTCGCGGCGAAGATCGATGGGATTTGATTAGACAAGTTCCCGGGTTACCTTTGCTATTATTTGCGTCTTTAACTTGGCGAACCTTGCGGTAGAAAAAAGGAAATTAACCGCAAAGAACGCGAAGGATTATGCAAAGTTCGCTAAGATTTGTTACAAATTAAGTATATCGAATTGACGTTAAACATATTAAATTCGAAGTATTAAATCCCATCCACAATAGTATTCAGGGTAGCAGAAGGTCTCATCGCAGCGTAAACCTTTTCGGAACTTGGCTGATAATAACCACCGACATCTTGTGATGTTTCTTGTGCTCCGATCAATTCTTCATTAATTTTTGCTTCGTTTTCCTTCAATGCTTTTGCTACGGTTGCAAATTTAGCAGCAATCTCAGAATCCGATGTTTGATTTGCCAAACTTTCCGCCCAATACATTGCCAGATAAAAATGAGAACCGCGGTTATCAATTTGCCCGATTTTTCTTGCCGGAGATTTATCGTTTGCTAAAAATTTCGCGTTCGCTTCGTCCAATGCATCTGCCAAAATTTGTGCTTTTTTATTGTCTTGAGTTCGAGCCATGTGCTCCAAACTTGCCTGTAATGCTAAAAATTCACCAAGAGAATCCCAACGCAAATATCCGTCTTTTACGAATTGTTCGACGTGTTTCGGAGCAGAACCTCCGGCTCCGGTTTCAAACAATCCACCTCCATTCATTAATGGAACAATTGAAAGCATTTTTGCAGAAGTGCCGAGTTCCAAAATCGGGAACATATCTGTTAGATAATCTCTCAAAACATTTCCCGAAACTGCAATGGTGTCTTTTCCTTCTCTGGCACGGTTCAAAGTTTCGAGGGTTGCGTCTTTGACATCCATAATTCTGATGTCGAGAACCGTTAGATCAGAATTTTGCAGATATTTCTCTACCTTTTGAATGATCTCTCTGTCGTGAGCTCTGGATTTGTCCAACCAGAAAATGGCAGGTGTGTCAGAAAGTTTTGCACGGCTGGCAGCCAATTTCACCCAATCCTGGATTGGATCGTCTTTGGTTTGACACATTCTGAAAATATCGCCGGTCTGAACATTTTGCTCGAGGAGAGTATTTCCGTTTTCGTCCTCGACCTTCACCGTTCCTTCGCCTGAAATTTGGAAAGTCTTGTCGTGAGAACCGTATTCTTCGGCTTTTTGTGCCATCAAACCGACATTCGGTACCGACCCGAAGGTTTTCGGGTCAATTGCTCCGTTTTTCTTCATATCCTGAATGATCGCATCGTAAAAGCGCGCGTAAGTTCTGTCAGGAATAATGCAAACGGTATCTTCTTCTTTGCCTTCCTTATTCCACATTTTTCCGCCGCCGCGTACCAAGGAAGCCATTGAAGCATCCACGATCACATCCGAAGAAACGTGGAAATTGGTAATTCCTTTGTCCGAATTTACCATCGCAATTCTCGGCCCGTTTTCGATTGTCTTTGCGATATCTGCCTTTATTTCGGCTTCTTTCGGATGCGCGGCAATCTTTTCAAAAAGCGTTGCCAATCCGAAGTTCGGATTAATATCCAATTCTTTAAACGTGTCTTTATATTTTTCAAAAACGTCTCTGAAATATGTTTCGACGATTGCCCCGAAAATGATTGGGTCGGAGATCTTCATCATCGTTGCTTTTAAGTGTGCGGAAAGAAGAACATTTTTTTCTTTGGCTTCAGCGATCGCTTCCCCGACAAAAGATTTCAAGGCGACGAGATTCATGACAGAAGAATCAATTACTTCCCCTGCTTTTAATGGAGCAAAATCGTTCAAAGCTTGTTTAGAACCATCGCTCCCATAGAAAACAATTCTGAATTTTCCTTGCGTTTCCACTGTAGTAGAAGTTTCCGTTCCGTAAAAATCGCCGGAATTCATATGCGCCACAGACGTTGCCGAATCTGCATTCCAAACTCCCATTCGATGAGGATTGGCTTTTGCATAATTTTTGACTGCTTTCGGCGCGCGTCTGTCAGAATTTCCTTCTCTCAGCACTGGATTTACCGCGCTTCCCAAAACCTTTGAATACTTTTTGTTGATGGCTCTTTCTTTGTCCGTTTTCGGCTCACTGGGATAATTCGGCACTGCGAAACCTTGCTTTTGAAGCTCGGCAATCGCTTCTTCTAATTGCGGAACAGAAGCGGAAATGTTTGGCAACTTAATGATGTTGGCTTCAGGCTTTGACGCCAATTCGCCCAATTCCGCAAGTGCATCAGCAACTTTTTGGTCGTCGTTTAAGTATTCAGGGAAGCCCGCTAAGATTCTCCCCGCAAGCGAAATATCCGGCACTTCAATTTCAATATTTTCAGATTTTTTAAAAGCTTTGAGGATCGGTAAAAAAGAATGCGTTGCCAACATCGGCGCTTCATCGGTTAAGGTGTAGTATATTTTTGACATTTTATTGCTTATTTTTATTAGAAGTTACGCAGTTGAAAGGTAGAACAGCCTGTTCAAACCCGCGGCGCGAGATGCTTTTTCCGGCGTCGAGGAAACATGCTAACAGCCCGTTTTACCTTTGTTTCTGGCTTTTGTTTTCAAGTGCACAACTTCTATTTATTTAAGATATTAGACTTGTTTAACTAATTGTGATCACCGAATAACACTGTGCCGTTCGGACACAAAATCAGTTAAAGTTAATCAGTGATTACCGCTATACTAGTCAACTTTGGGTCAAAACGTAAATTAACAAGTCAAAATTTCCCCCGTTTTATTATTAACTTCCCAAACTACTTAGCTACTACACAGTAAATTTGTTAACGAAGCCGGCGAAGGAAACACCATCGAAAAATCAGCAATAATCTCGCTCCTCCAAAAATTCAACGATTCCGGTTTAGACATTATTAAAACCGAAAATCTTTACAACTTTGGTGGCGAACGCGGTTATTCGGTTTAATTTTTAGGGACAAGTGAAAAGGGATGGGGGTTGCTTCTGTTCCTGGTCTTTTTGATTTTTAGATAAATGTTCAAGTCACAAAAATGTCCAATTTGTTTAACCGGGGTTGAACCGTCAGAGCGTTACCCGCATTATGTTTGCCGGAATTGCCGAATAAGGGTTGTGGATGAACACGATCGCCCTTTGAAATTTTACAATGAATCAATTTCAGGCGGATTTTTGGGTTTTTATTCCGATACAAATGAAAAATATGATAGTCACGTTTGTTACATCGATGGCGTAAAATGTCGGGCTGATGAAGCATATTTCGGCGGAATTGTAATTGAAGTTGATAAGTCCGCTTCCGCAAACTTGCCGTAAAAACTTGCGTTAGGAAAGCCGGCTTGGGTTTATACACGATCGTAACGACCAACGTTTTTCTATTATCCGAAGAGCACAAATTTTTTTAGCGAGTTCAGTGATTCATATTGTTAAGATATCTTGCCTTTTTTCGGTTTTGATAATAAATTCTGCATACAAACTTTGCTCGAATTTGGCTCTGCATGAAACACAAGAAAACTTATAAGTTGACGCGAAAGCTCATTGATGAACGTGAGCTCGATGATGACAATATGGAGACTGCTCACGAAGAGCTGATCGACCTTATCGAGGAAGATGAAGAATGCGGCTGGGCTTATGGGTTGCTTGCCGAGATCTATTATTGGATGGGCGAATCCGCCAATAGCGACGACAAACTTTTCTATTACGACAAAGGCGTAGAATACGCTAAACAGGGAATTGAGGCAGAAGAAGATTCTTTGGAAGCAAACTTTTGGCTGGCAGTTAATTACGGCTCATACGGCAATGAAAAAGGAATTATGAAGAGCCTTTCGCTTGTAACGCCAATCAAGAATTTGGCGGAAAAGTGTCTGGAGTTGGATGAAAGCTATTTTTACGGCGGGTCCTGGCGGATTTTGGGAAGACTTTATAATAAGGCTCCGGGCTTTCCGATCTCGATCGGCGATAACAAAAAGTCGCTGAAGTGTTTTAAAAAGGCGCTCGAATTTGGCCCGAAGTTTTTTCTGAACCATCTATTTATCGCCGAGTTTTATATTTCCGACCGCAAAAAAGACAAGGCGCGCGAGCATCTGGAGTGGATTTTGGAAGCCAAATTAAACCCAAACCATGAAAGCGAAGATGAAATTTATAAGCGCGATGCGGAAAGGCTTTTGGAAAACTTATAGTTTTAAGACACTGACAAAAATCAGTAAAACGATGGAAATAACATACACATCCGACATGGTTCCGACGGCTGAACAAGTGATCGAACTCTATGACAATGCCGGACTTTCGAGACCAACGAATGATCCTCAAAGAATCGAAAAAATATTTCAAAACTCAAACTTGATTGTTACGGCTTGGGATGAACACCGGCTTGTTGGTGTTTGCCGCACGATCACCGATTGGGTTTGGTCGAGCTATCTCGCTGATCTTGCTGTTAGTCCCGAATGTAAAAAATCAGGAATTGGCAAGAAACTCATTGATCTGACGCGCGAAAAACTTGGAGAACAATCAATGATTCTTTTGGTTTCGGTTCCGACAGCGATGGAATACTACCCCAAAATAGGATTTGCTAAAGAAGACAGAGCTTTCATAATCCCACGAACAAAATGAGAACGATAAGACTGAACTTAGCAGCAACGCTTGACGGATTTATCGAGGGCAAGCCTCTTTTTAAGGACATTAAACAAAAAGTTCAGCTGAAATTAATATGTGGAGAGAGTTTTAAGTCGGGCGTAATGTTGCTTACGTATGCAGGCCTAAAGATAATTACAAAATGAAAACTGACTTGTCACCAAAACAACGTGAAGAACTACTCAAAATACTGAGAGCCCGTTTTGAGAAAAACATGATCCGCCATAAAGGATTTGAATGGTCTAAAGTGCAAGCAAAGCTGGAAGCTAATACTGAAAAACTCTGGTCGCTTAGTGAGATGGAAAGTACGGGCGGTGAACCGGATGTTGTCGGGTTTGATAAAAAGACCGATCGATACATTTTTTATGATTGCGCAGCGGAAAGCCCTAAAGGCCGCAGAAGTGTTTGTTATGACTGCGAAGCTCTTGAGTCAAGGAAAGAACACAAACCTAAAAATAACGCTATTGATATAGCAGCTGACATAGGCATTGAACTATTAACAGAAGAAGAATATCGTAAATTACAGCAACTTGGAGATTTCGATGCAAAAACGTCGAGTTGGTTAAGTACAACTTCTGAGATTAGAAAACTCGGTGGCTCCATCTTTGCCGATTTTCGCTTTGACAATGTCTTCGTCTATCACAACGGTGCAGAATCTTACTATGCCGCCAGAGATTCCGTGGCTCGCTCAGGGTCTAAATTGGTCTTCGAACGAGATAATTCCTTTGATTGATTAACCCCTTGCGGCAGTGAGCGAATAAATTCAGGAGTTTTCATTTTTACGAAACTCTGTTAAAAATATGTTATGAATGATAACCCAATCGTTTCAATCATAATGGGCAGTAAATCAGATTGGGACACGATGAAAAACGCCTCGAATACTTTGAGGGATTTTGAAGTTCGGCACGAATGCAGGGTCGTATCGGCGCACCGTACGCCCGATTTGCTTTTTGAGTTTGCGAAATCTGCGGAATCACGAGGTATTGAAGTTATCATTGCCGGCGCTGGCGGAGCAGCGCATCTTCCTGGAATGTGCGCTTCGCAAACGGTTTTGCCGGTTCTCGGAGTTCCGGTGAAGAGTCGTTCGCTAAATGGAATTGACTCGCTTCTTTCGATCGCTCAAATGCCTGCCGGCATTCCGGTCGGAACATTGGCAATTGGTGATGCCGGCGCGACAAACGCCGCGCTATTGGCGGTTTCGATCTTGGCAAACTCGCGACCGGAACTGAGACAGAAATTGAAAGACTTCCGTGAGAAACAGACTGAGAAAGTTTTAGCTTCCGAGCTTAAATAGTTAGCAACTGCTTCCTGATTATATACCCGCTGGACTGCTCCGGGTGTATTACCGGAATTGAGGAATGAGGCAACGTTAACGAGGATATCGAAGAAAAAAAATGCTTAGAATTGTTTTAGGAATAATCGTTGGCATCATTGTGGGATCCCTGGTTTTTATGGGGTTTCAAATGCTGAACGGAATGTATTTTCCTCTGCCGGATGGCACTGGCTATTCTGACGCGGAAGCAATGAAAAAGTTTATTTCGGAATTGCCGCCCTTGGGATTTGCCTTAGTTCTGATCGGATATGCTTTAGGATCATTGGCCGCCGGTTTTGCAGCAAGAAAGATTTCCCGTCATGCGAGCAAGACAACCCCCATAGTGATCGGATTGTTTTTCACATTCGGATGGTTAATGAACATCTCAATGCTGCCGCATCCTGTATGGGTAATAGTTTTGGGCTTTTTGATATATTTACCTTTCACTTACCTTGGACACAAACTCGCAGCCGATTAATTTCGAAAATTGATAAATCCTAATTCAACCATTGGTGTTTTCGGGAGCGGACAGCTTGGACGTATGTTCGCTATCGAGGCGCGCAAGATGGGATATCGCGTCTCTACCTTTTCGCCGGCAGATGATACACCGACGGGCCAGGTTGCGGATATCGAGATCGCAGCAGAATATGAAGATCTGGAAAGAGTAGAGGAATTTGCAAAATCTGTTGATGTTGTGACGTTTGAATTTGAAAATGTTCCGTCAAGAACTATCAAAACTGCTTCCCAATTCGTAACCGTCCATCCAAAAGGTGAAATACTACACGTTACTCAAAACCGTCTTCGTGAAAAAACTTTCTTGTCCAAGGGCGGCTTTCCGGTCGCACCCTTTCGGAAAATCAAGACAGTCGAAGACCTCTATCGTGCAACCCGGGAACTCGGAATGCCCGCAGTATTGAAGACTTCAGGTTTTGGTTACGATGGGAAAGGGCAGGTTCGGATCGAATCCAACGAAGATATTGAAAAAGCTTTCGAAAAAAGCGATTCGCCGAGTTTTGTTCTGGAAGCGTTTATTGAATTTGAAAAAGAGATTTCCGTTGTTTGCGCAAGAGATGCAAAAGGAAATTTCCTTCATTACCGTGCCATCGAAAACAATCATAAAAATCATGTTTTGGACGTTTCGTTTGCTCCGGCAAGAGTTTCGAAAACGATCGAGGATGATGCGATCGCGATTTCGCGCGGGATCGCCGAAAAATTTGAGTACGTCGGAACGATGTGTGTAGAATTTTTCCTAACGAAAGACGAGAAGCTACTCGTCAATGAAATTGCGCCGCGACCCCATAATTCAGGACATTTGACATTTGATTCGGTTTGCACGACATCTCAATTCGAACAGCAATTACGGGCGGTCTGTGGTTTACCGCTTGGTTCGACCGAATTTATGCGCCCGGTTGCAATGGCGAATTTACTTGGAGATCTTTGGGAAAAAGGTGAGCCGAATTGGTCGAGCGCCCTATCAAACGAAAACGTGAAACTTCATCTGTATGGAAAGCAGGAAGCTCGACCGGGCAGAAAAATGGGGCATTTGACCGCGTCGGGTGAATCGACGGATACCGTTGTTAACACTGTAAACGAAGCAAGGGCTTTGCTATCCCGCTGAGAATTTAAGCTGAGAATTTTTTTGCTAACCAAACTCCTGCGAGCAAACCGACAAATCCAACGACTACGCTTAGCAGCAAATACGCGATCGCTCCTGCATACCGATTTTCGTTCACTAATTCCCAAATTTCGAGTTCGAATGTTGAGAATGTGGTAAAAGCACCAAGAAATCCGACAATAAGTAACAGTCGTAAATTTTCGTTGGCGCTGGTTTGATAAGTAAGGAAAATCAGCAAAAAGCCTATCAGAAATGAACCAATTATATTTACAAAAAACGTCGGGAACGGAAAATTTCCTAATGGGCTGATGGAATTCAATGCGTTTCGCAGGGGTGAAATCATTATAAGGTACCGGGCTACCGAACCGACCGCGCCGCCGAAAGCCACCGAGCAAAATTTTAGAAGTGTGCCATCCATAAGATTTCGCTGAGGGCCTGCGAGTTTGGTTAAGTATATTTGAGCCGCGGGCAATTTTCTATCAACAAGTTACTTTCTTGTTTCTGCGACACTTTGTTAGACTAACTTCTACTGTAAAACTATGCGGATTCAGAAGTTTTGGGAAACGCGCGAGTAGTATTTTTACATCAGATAAATTTATCAGCAAGTTTCACATTCTACATAATAAATAGAGACGGCTTAAAAGTGGGAAAAAGCGAAATATCATCAAGGGGAGAGCGGATTACTGTGAGGAGCGCAGTATTTCATTGGTTGTTTGTATGCCTCCTGCTTACGATATTCTGCGCCGTGGATTTCGCCCAGAACCGATTTGAAGATCGCGATGTCGAGCGTGTGGATATTGCCTTCGAAGGAAACGACAGAGATTTATCTGCATCGGAACAATTTCGTCTCATTGCCCGCGAAGAAGTAGGTGAAAAATACTCAACCGTAAATATTCGAAATGCCCTTGAAAAACTTTTTGAAACGGGGAGGATCATTTCTGCAAAGGCCGAAGCAACCGAACTTGGACAAGATAAAGTTGTTTTGATGTTTGTGATCAAACGGAAAACAATGGCGAAAAAGTTAACGATAAACGTTGCCGATGCGATTGGCGATCCGGTCACTGAACAGGAATTGATGCTGCGGCTAAACCTCTTAGAGCCGGGGAGCGCAATTTCCGAACGTATCCTGCAGGAGAATGCAACTTTAATCGTGACCTATTTGCGTGAAAGAGGATTTTACAATGCGGAGGTTGATTACGAGCAAAAACCACAGGGAAACGAAATCGAGGTCGAGGTGGTATTTGACGTCAAACCCAACGCCCAAGCTAAAGTAGAAAATTTTGTCATCGATATCGAAAAGTTTGACGAATCGAAAGCGCGCGAGAAACTGAAACTGCAAAGCGGTGAACTTTTCACACAGCTTAAATTAAACGAAGATGTTTTGACGATTCGCAACGCACTTACAAAAGAGGAATATCTTGCTCCCCGTCTCGACGAGCCGAGAATTGTTTACGACAGTGATAATAATACTGTCGATGTGTTTGTTCGCGGAGACGTTGGCGCGAAGATCAAAGTAATTGTTGGTTCTGATGAGGTAAAGCTTGGGGAAAAAACTCAAAACCGCATACTTCCCGTAAAACGCGAAGGCACGATCGATTACGCAGCGATAGTTGAAGGAGAAAGACGGCTCGAGACCTATTATCAGGAGAGAGGTTATTTCTTCGCGCAAGTTACGCCATTCTGCTCGGTTTCACCCATTTTTACGGCGGATGAAGCCAGCGAAACAGAAAACAATACTGAAGTCTTGTGTACAGCGCTTAGTGGAGCTGATCTTACAAATAGGGAAGTAGAACTGAAATATGAGGTAGATCTAAATCGACGGTTAAAGCTTCAGGACTTGAGGATAGAGGGAACCGATAAATTTACGGTCGAGGAGATCCAGGGTGTTCTCGAGTCACAAACGGCAAATGTTCTCGGATTCATCCCGTTTTTTGGTTACGGGCGCGGTTATACGAGTCGCGAATTGCTTTTACGCGATGTTGAGACCATTGAATCCCTGCTTCGGGAATTGGGCTACCGGAATGCAAAGGTAGGCGTAAAACAGGGTGTTTCGCCGCAAGGCGATGAGCTGATCATTACGTTTGTAGTGGAAGAGGGAATTCCGACCGTCATAAGCGATGTTCAATTTGAAGGAAACACAAGTTTTTCGGTAACGGAACTCTCCGAGGAATTGCCCGATCTGGTAGGTAAGAAATTCTCACGTGCTCGGGTTCGAAACGGTTTGAAGAGACTATCGGAGTTTTACTCTAAACGCGGATATTACGATGCACGCGTCAGCTATTCGACGACAATTTTTCCGGCGGAAAACGATGAAACCGAAGATAAAGCGAAAATAACTTACAAGCTCGATAATGAAGGGAAAAAAGTAATCGTCAACCGCGTTTTAATTAATGGAAACGAAAATACCAAATCCGAAGCGATTCTTAAGGCGATAGATATAAGGCCGAATGAGGTTCTGCGTTCCTTAGACATTTTTTCGAGCGAGCAGAATCTTTTTGCGACCGATGTTTTTGAAACCGTTGATATCAAACCAGAACCTGCCGGAGAGACACCTGATGGCTTGAATCGGCAAACCGATGTAATAATAAACTTGGTTGAAAAGAAACCGAGATTGATCACATACGGCGGCGGCTATTCGACGGATGTCGGCTGGAGCGGATTCGCGGATATCAGACATTTCAATTTATTTCAGAGTCTTCAACAGGGCGGTGCGCAAATTCGTTGGAGCCAACGCCAGCAGCTCGTGCAGGTCGACTTTTTGAGACCCCGGTTTCTAAAAGATGGGAAAGATAAAGATGGGCATCAACGTTATGCACCGCTGACTTTCACAGCTCAGTATCAAAGGGATTCTACCGTTACCCGCTTTTTTAGGACGACCTTGGATCAGGGTGCCTTCGGAATTGTTCAGAGAATCGATGAGAATGGCAATCCGATTGATGAGTTTGGAGCTCCGGCTGGCAACCCGACCATAAACCGATTTACGGTTTCCGCCGAAACAAATCGTACGATAAGCCGGAAGGATAGAACCATACTATTCGTTCGGTATCGATTTGAGGACGTCAGGTTATTCAGTTTCGAGAGTCTGCTCGTAAAAGATCTGCTTCGACCCGACGCAAAGATCAGAATTTCAGGTTTTGGCGCGACATTCGTGCGAGATACGCGTGAAAACTGCTCGATAACAAATACCCTTTTGGAAACTATCGAGAAAGGAGAGCCGGGCGATCCTTGCAGGTACAGCGCCGGCGATCCGACGCATGGTGATTATCTAACAGCAGAATACAATGTGTCGCTTCCGGCATTGGGGGCAAACATTGGATTTAGCAAACTTCAGCTTAGCTACAATCGGTTTTACACTTTCCGAAAACTAAAAAACACGACTGTTGCCGGTAGGTTTATATTAGGTTTGGCAAACGTTTTCTCAACGAAAGAGAGATTCTCGCCCGCACAGTTTCCCGGTCTGGACGCATTGCTTCCGATAAGCGAGAGATTTTTCGCCGGGGGTTCGACAACGCTGCGCGGATTTGATTTTGAAGCGGCTGGGCCAAGAATTGGAATTATTCCGCAGGGAATTTTTCGAAATCGAAAGGGTGAGATCGTTGAATTGAATCCGTTTACAATCCCTTTCGGTGGAAATGGCTTGGCTATAGTAAATGTCGAAGCTAGGATTCCGGTTTCCGAATCAGTAAGAGTTGTACCCTTTTACGACGGAGGAAATGTTTTTACGACAGTAAGCGACATTTTCAAAAAGAAAGAAATCCCCTTAACGGACGTTTTTCGAACTAATCTTCAATCTGTTTGGTCGCACACAGTTGGTTTAGGATTGCGAATCAAAGCGCCGATTGGCGGAGAGTTTGCCATTGACTACGGGTATTTGCTGAACCCGCCGAGTTTCATTGTTCCCCAACAAAATATCCCTAATACCATCTTTCGATTGCATCAGGGACAACTTCACTTTCGATTTTCACAAGCGTTCTAAGTTGGTTTGAGGGGTTTATTTGTTTCTTTTTTTGCTGCAACGACATGAGTTTCGTTAAGCTCGACGAGCAGATCATCCATTTCAACGGCAATCTCCGTATCCAGGATTTCTTCTGCCTCTAAAATGGCTTCGTGTTCAACATCGATTTTGTGAATATCAAATTCGTTAACCCGAATTGGCGGTTGCGATATTAACTCGTCTACTTTTCGCCTGTCCTCCAATTCTTTTAGTTTACGGCGTTTGCGTCGTGCTTTTACCGCGTACATCGCCTTATCAGCTGCAATAATAAGCTGATCGAGGGTTTCGCCGGCAGTTGGATATGCAGCCGCACCAAGACTCACACCGACATTGGCAATTCCTCCGTCATTTATTTTGAGCTTGTAATTCTTAACGGATGCCTCCATTCTTTGGCAAAGCTCTCGTACGGCTTCATGATCGGTTTCGGGAATTATTGCGACAAACTCATCGCCCGCATATCGCGCGAGAAAGTCATAATCACGCAGCTCTTTTCGCATCACGACTGCAATATCTTTGAGAACTCTATCCCCGACTTTATGCCCATGAGTGTCATTAACCGCCTTAAAACCATCGAGGTCGAGCATCAGAATCTGGAAGCTTGTTCCATTTCGCCGGGCTCTGGCAATTTCATTGTCAAACTGCATTTGCAGACTTCTTGCATTTGGAAGCGCAGTCATCGGGTCGGTCATCGCACGATTTTCCGTTTCGGCGTGCCTCACCGAGGTGAAAATTGCATCGGATGCGATACGTGCGAGAGTTTCAAGAAGCCGCATATGTTCATCTTCGTAACTGTCCAGCTCGCATGAATAGAGGGAGACTGCACCGATCAATTGCTCATTTGCGATAAGGGGAAGCGATGCCATGGAAGTGTATTCCTGAATAAAATCCATCTGATAACAAGAAAAATCAAGGCCTGGATTGATTTGGTAGATTGGCTGGCGTTTCTTCAGCGTGTAACCTGTCGCGCCTTCACCAACTTTCACTTTTCGGTTTTTTAGAGAATCGCTGTGTCTTCCTTCAGCATGTCGCGCAATGGCAACATTTTCGGTCTCGTCAAGAAGGTATACTACACACGTATCAAGAGGCACTAGTTCGCCAATCTTTTTGACAAAAAGCGAGAGTGTTTCGTCCAGGCTAAGTGCCGAACTGAATACTCTGGCGAGTTCGTAAAGGGTATAAACCTCGCGATTTGCACGTTTGATTTGCTCAACATAACTTATGGAGTTGTTGCCTTTGTCGGCTGCCCTTGTTTTTTGGTCGAGCTCGTAAGCAAGATCCTTTTGTTCTACCTTGCCTTCAAGCCGGGTAAGGTTTCTCATAAAAATGTCTATGATACCTGGATCAAACTGTTTACCCGCGGCACTTATCAGGAAACGGCGCGCTTCCTCACGTCCTATCGACGGACGATACGGCCTCGCACCTCGGAGCGTGTCATAAGCATCGGCAATGGCAAGAATTCTTGCGGTCAGCGGAATTTCTTCTTTTTTTAATCCCTCGGGATATCCGGAACCATCCCATGCTTCATGGTGATATTTAACCGTTGAGATAACCGGATATGGGAAATTCACACCCTCGAGAATTGAGGCTCCGACCTGCGGGTGAATCTTCATCTTCTCCATTTCGGCCGGCGTCAGCCTTCCAGGTTTGTTTAGGATATGTTCGGGAACGGCAAGTTTCCCGATGTCATGAAGAAGCGCGGCGGTTCTGAGAGCTTGGATATCATCGGGGGGAAGCTTCATGATTTTCCCAATTCCTACGGCATATATCTGTGCTCTTGTGACGTGGCCCCGACCGACCTGGTCGCGCGCATCAATCGCGGTTGCTAAAGCCTCGACGGTGGCAACATGCACTCTGCTCGCGTCGCGTATTTCCTTAGTTTTCTGCGAAAGCATCCGTCTATGAAATCTGTACGCTAAGTGTGCGGCAACCGTAATCGGAAGTAGTAGAACACCAAACAGAAGTCCGAAATAAACGACAAGCAAGTGAAAGCTAAAAACCACTAAGACACTAACAATGCAGCCGACCCCGTACCAAAGGTAAGTATCCTTATGCGCATCAGAAAGAGTGGATAGATCTCCGATCTTTAAAAATATTGAATAGAAGAGTGAATAGCATGACCAATATGTAAAGCCGAGAACGAATGTTGACGCAAGCAACCATAACGCATTTATTGGGTTTTTTGCTACGGGGTAGTCTGCGAAACCGAAAACCTGGCTCAATTCGAGATAGAATGCGGTACCCGCAATCAGAGCCGCGAATACCGGAACCACGGTTTCAGGTACCCATCGAACCGGATTCTTGATCTTGGAGCGATAGCTTCCGATGCCGCACAAAATCGCTAATAATACGCCGCCGCCTATTCCGAGCCATAGAGTTCCCCAAAAAATTATAGGTTCTTTTGCCGAGACCTGAATGCTTGTGTGCGGAATTTTTATTTGATACTGGCTGATTATCAATCCGATAAAAGTTACAGTTCCTACGATCAGCCATTCGGTCGGCGAGTAAGAAAAACCCTCATACATTGAAAATAGCATAGCTCCGAAACCCGCTGCCGCTAGCGCGCAAATGTAGGCTCGGGCTTTGAAACTGAACTCGGACAAATTAAACATTATTTTGTGATCAAATAGACGTATAAAAGAGGTTTTTCAGAGAGAGAGTTTTTTTGATTTGTTATCTCAGTTTTTCACAGCGGGATTGGACTGCCAGAGGAGCGACCGGACTATCGCAGGTTCAATTGGACTAATCGATTTATGAGGATAGACTATAATTACAGCCAAACTCGGGAAGCCGTTTACCATCTAAAGACACTATTTCGCTATCTTTTGCGGAAACGAAGCTCCAAAACGAGTATAGTAAAAGCGTGACTAAAAGGCAATGTTTTCTATGTATCAACAACGTTTATCGACAACTTCGGTTTTTTCCTTATTTGTGAGGTTTCGTCGCGGAGTTTTTATCGTTGCCGCAATCGGTTTCGCGAGCTTTTTAACATGCGGGGTTTTCGGTCAGGAATCCATCGACGTTATAAAAATTGATACCGAACTTGTTGCGTTTGAAGTTTCGATTTCAGATAAGGACGGAACCCCGGTCAAGGGTCTAAAATCCGAAGACTTTAAATTATATGTCGATGGTGAGCAAAGGTCGATAGATTTCTTCAGGCCGATAAGGAAAAACGACGAAAATCGCCCACTCTCCGTTGTTTTCGCACTTGATGTGTCAGGAAGTATAACAAGCAATGAATTGCGGCGATTGCGTGCTGCAATGCAGACATTCGTCAAAAAATTAGCGGACTACAATTCGCATTTTGCTGTTGTGACATTTGGAATGAGAGTGAAAACACTCCAAAGTTTTACAAACAGACCGGATAAGCTTTACAAGACTTTCGACAAAATACTCAAGGAGCAAGATGGACTTTCCACTCACGCCTACGATGCGATTGATGATGCCATCCGAATGATTGAGAAGAAATCGCCCAAGAGTGTCGGACAGCGGCTTCCTAAACGAGTCATTGTCGTAATAACAGACGGTTACCCCGTTGGCGATACGGTTTCGCCTGATACGGTGATTGATCGTGCAAATAATGCCGAAACGAGCGTTTACGCGCTGATTCTTCCTTCTTACTCAATACTCTCCGCGGCGAAAAAACCCGTCTTAACGCTTCTCGAAGCAAGCGGGGTGACCGAAAAAACCGGCGGACGATCTTTTTACGCAACCGAACAGGATTTCGAGCCGCTTTTTAGAGCTCTCGCCGAGGAAATTACGGCTTCGTATGCTCTGGCGTTTTACCCGGACGAACAGCCAATTACTCAAGAGAAATTTTATAAAGTTAGGATCGAAACAACCCAGGACCTTCTTGTGAAGCAAAATCGCGATGGCTATCAAATAAAACGCCAAGAATAAACTAAATTAATCGTCATCATCATTATCGTCGTCGTCGTCTTCATCAAAGATGTTAAATCCGTCGTCGTAGTCCTCCGCTCCCTTCGCAAAATATGGGTCTAATTCGAAGGGGCCCATACCGACAATTTCCAGATCGACTCCACATTCATCACAGGATACCATTTCTCCCTGTTCGGAATCTTTGGCCACAAATACGTCTTCTTCACACTCGGGACAAACCACGGTAGGCATTTTACAATCCTCCAAAAGCAAAAAGTTTTATTAGATTCAGTATAAAAAAGCGAGTTAATTATTCGCCAAATTCAATTTAGCTTTTTTTTAAACTATTTGGCAAGATGTTTCTATGCGATTTCCTTTTGAGGTGAAAACCGACGCGAAATTCGATGCCGTTGGGTTCGGAACAAACGCCGTTGATTACCTGATCCAGGTTCCCGAATACCCGGCATTTGATTCCAAGATGGAGCTTACGGAATACGTTAAAGCAGCTGGAGGAGAGGTTGCGACGACGTTGGTCGGACTTCAGCGTTTGGGTTTTCGCACCGCCTATATCGGTCGTTTCGGCAAGGATTCCGAAGGAGATTTCGGGCTTGAAAACTTGCGTGACGAGGGCGTCGATATTTCCCGAACGGAGCAAGTTGAAGGTGCTCGTACGCAGATCGCGTTCATTATCATCGACGAGCGAAACGGCGAACGCACGGTTATTTGGAAACGCGATCAAAAACTTGGTTACTCCGGAACGGAAGTTGACGAATCATCAGTTGACGACACCCGCATTTTGCATTTTACTCCGCACGACACGGAAGCCTGCATCAAACTTGCCACCGCCGCGAAAAAATCCGGCGCGGTTATTTCAATTGACATCGATCGAGTTTTTGACGGAATTGAAATTTTGCTTCCGATTGTTGATATCTTGATTTGCTCGAGTGAGTTTCCAAAAAGGCTTTTCGGGATCGATGACATTAGCCGATCACTCGAAAAACTTCAAGCTTCTTTTGGCTGCCCAATAACGGGAATGACGCTTGGAGATGCAGGGTCAATTATTTATTCTGTTGGTAGTTTCATTCGCACACCGGGCATGGCAGTTCCCGGAGGATGTAACGACACAACGGGTGCGGGCGATTCCTTTCGTGCCGGATTTTTGTACGGATTATTATGCGGAGAAACTATTGAGGATAGCGCACGCATGGCAAACGCAGTAGCAGCACTTAAATGCCGCGAAGTAGGTGCGAGAACATCGCTCCCGAATCAAGAGGAACTCTCACATTTGCTCAAATGCTAGTTTTACAAAAGCGCTTCGGGTTTGACCGCTTTCGCAAAATAAACTGCTGCAATCAGGGTCACGAGCATAAGTGCCGAAGCCGTCCAGAAAGTTCGAAAAAGCGTCGCATCGTCAATTTTATTGAATGAATTATTTAGTAGAATTCCGGCAAGCGCGGGGCCGATGGCCCGGGCCAGCGACGCAGCGGATTGCATCACGCCAAGCGCTTTGCCCTGTTCGCGTTCGCTTGCAACTTTTGAAGCCAGGCTCGTAAGCGCCGGTGATGAAAGCGAATTTCCAAGCGAAAAAAAGCCGATTCCAATGAGAAGTCCGGTCAATCCGCCCCAGTTCGGGCCAACGAACGGAACAGCAAAAAAAGCGACCATCAACAAGACGCTTCCACCGACAACTAACGAGCTTTCGCCAAATTTGTGCGCCAGCCGGCTGAACAAAAATCCCTGGAAAACTACCGCAAGTACTCCTACGTAGAAGAATAAATAGCCATTTTGTTCGGCGTTGTATCCAAAGCGAAACATCGTGTAGAGAGCGAATGAAGCAGTCATTATCGAAAAAGCTGTTACGAGCAGGAAATACAATCCGGTTAAGATCGTAAATCTCGAATCCCTCAAAACTTCGAGAGTTTCAGCAAATCGGTTTTTCCGTATTTTATCGAGATTTCTATTTTCAGCTTTTAGAGATTCGGGTAGAACGAAATAGAGCGCAATCGCGTTTACAAATGTTAGCGCGGCGGCGAAGAAAAACGGGGCGTGAATTCCGTAACGACTTAAGATACCGCCGATCGCGGGGCCAAAAACAAAACCCAAACCAAACGCCGCTCCGAAGAGGCCCATTCCTTTAGCCCGGTTTTTCCGAGAAGTGACGTCGGCGATATATGCCTGCGCGGTAGAAATATTTCCTCCTGTAATTCCGGCAATGATTCTACCCAGAAAAACCATCCACAAAACGGAAGCAAATCCTATTACAAGGTAACCGATCGATGAGCCAAGAAGGCTTAAGAACAGGATCGGACGACGCCCGTATTTATCCGAAAGACTCCCTAAAATCGGAGAAAAAACAAATTGCATTGCTGAGTATGACGAAAAAAGCAGGCCGATTTCAAGCGGGGTCGCGTTAAATGGTTCGGTCTCGGCATAGAACGGCAAAATTGGAATAACGATCCCGAAACCGATCAAATCGATAAAGATCGTCGTAAAGATTATCGCAATCGGTTTTGTGAAAAATTTATCTTCTGATGAGCTCTCGCGGTCTTTATTTTGCATTCAGGCAAAGTTTTTAGAATCTATGATTTGTAGTAAGATAGCAAAAATTAAACATAACATTTAGGTGGAGTTTGCGAAAGTGATTGATATAACGAGGAAATCAAAAATAACGGTTCTTTTAGTGCTCGCGTTTCTCATAACGGGTTATACAAATGCGGATGCACAGCGACGCCGCGGAAAACAGAAAAAAGCACCCGCCGCAGCCCAAAAATCTATCCCTCCCGTTATCCATTACACGGTTTCAATGCCGAAACCCGAAACACATCTCCTCGAAGTTGAAATGAAATTGGATTGGGCCGAAGCCCCAAAACAGGTGGAGATCAAAATGCCCGTGTGGACTCCTGGTAGCTACTTGGTACGCGAATATGCCAGGCACGTCCAGGATTTTGTCGTTGTTGACAACGCGGGAAATTTTTTGGATTGGCGAAAGATCAACAAGAATACCTGGGCAATAGATACAAAAAGCGGGAAGGGAATTCGAGTAGGATATCGCGTATATTCAAACGACCTGACGGTGCGCACAAATGAGCTCAACTACGAACACGCTTTCTTCACGCCGGCTGCGCTTTTGATGTTTCCAAAAGATCAACTAGGCGCCCCTTCGACGGTAAAAGTAACTCCTTACGGGAATTGGAAGGTTGCGACGGGCTTGCCGAGGGTTGCCGGGCAGCAAAATACTTTTCGCGCGCCAAATTACGACATTTTGTACGATTCGCCGTTTGAGGTAAGCAATTTTACTGAGAAGATTTTCGAAGTCCGCGGAATTCCACATCGCTATGTCGTTACCGGAGAGGGTAATTATGATCTCGATAAGATCGTGGCAGATACGAAAAAAATAATTGAAGAGTGTTACCGTTTATTCGGCGAACTACCTTATGAAAATTATACGTTTATTTTGAACTTGCGCGGTGGCGGCGGACTTGAACACTTGAATTCTACGGCACTTCAATGGAACCGCTGGGGATTTGATTCCGATGATCGCTACATGGCTTTTTTGGGGCTGGTCGCCCACGAGTATTTTCATTTATATAACGTTAAAAGAATTCGCCCCGTTCCGCTTGGGCCCTTTGACTACGAAAACGAGAATTACACAAAACTTTTATGGGTAGCCGAGGGAACTACATCTTACTACGAATGGGTATTGTTGAGACGAGCGGGATTGTTTACCGCAGGTGAGGTTTTATCTAATGAAGCGAAGATCGCCGAAACTCTTGCCGGACAACCCGGGAGATTTCAGACTAGCTTGGAAGAAGCGAGTTTTGATGCCTGGATTAAAAGCTATAGACCTGACGAACATTCGATAAATCGCGAAATTTCCTATTACAGGAAAGGCGAACTCGTAAATTTTTTGTTGGATATAAGAATTCGTTCTGCATCAAACGGGGCAAGATCGCTCGATGATGTAATGCAATACCTTTATATCGAGTTTTATAAAAAAGGAAGAAATTACTCGTCCGCAGATTTTCAGAATGCCGCTGAGATGGCAGCCGGCACTAGCCTGGATAATTTCTTTAGGCGGTTTGTCCGCGGAAAGGATGAATTGGATTATGATGCAATTCTTGGCGGTATGGGCTTGCAGCTTGTGCAGACAAAGTCTGAAAGCGACAAAGCGTATCTTGGTGCAAATCTTTCTGAGACGAATGGGAACTTGACTGTAACTTCTGTCCCGGCGGGTACACCCGCTTACGATTCGGGTTTGAACTCGAAAGATGAGATTATCGCCGTCGATGGTTACCGGGCAACGCGTGCAACTCTAAATTTTCACATGGGTCGAAAAAAAGCCGGTGAGAAAATTAGACTCCTGGTTTTTAGACACGACAAACTCCGGGAAGTTGACGTTACTCTTGGAAGGACGCCGGCATCAGGCTATAAGATCATCCCCGTTGCGAACCCGACGGCCGAGCAAGATGCCTTGTATCGACAATTTTTGGGCGAAAGTCTGATCAAAGCTCCTTAAATAACAAGCCGTATTCAAACGATGAGTGGAAACTATGTATAAGAAGTTATTCATGCTGGTCATATTTTCCGCTGCGGCTTTGGGTTGCCGCAGCGAAGGATCGAAAAACGTCACGGTTGAGCCAACTGCTTTAAAAAACGTTCCGGCTCAACGGTTGAATTACAGGTTTGAAACTGATGTTCCCGCTCCAACCCGTACCGGAAGGTCGATTCAGAGTGACGAGCGAAATGAGAAGGTTCAGGTAGATTTCGATCAGAATCGCGTGCAGGAGGTTTTAGACCTTACGATTACCTCGCCCGATAAACTAAAAGTTTTGGCGGTTTACCGAAAGATCAACGATCTGATTTCGGAGTTTCGTTTGGATATGTATACGTCCGATGGAAAACTCCTTAAGAAAATCACGCATGAGGAAATGGCGGTGCATTTTCCGGGAACTATAGTCTGGTCACCTGATTCCGCAAACGTTGCTTTCATTGCAATGGTTCGCGGCGTTGAGCTAGACAATCCTGATGGTGTGAAACCGGAAGAAAAACCGACCGCAACACCGGGCCTCGTAGGACCGGATGAACAATCCAGTTCGAATACAAATGCCGATCCGGGCGCGGCTCCGGAAATTGATCCGTTGGAGCCGCCAAAAGATGTTTTGACCTTTAGAACCGAGCAGATCTACATTTGCGACTCAAATGGTGCTGACACAAAACCGCTGACGCAGAATGAAGGATTGATGTATTTCTATGCCGTGTGGGCTCCGGATAGCTCGGCGCTTGTTGCGCTTGCGTCACCATATACCGAATGGCGAATCCGGGAATTCCAGGCTGCGAGAGCCGGAGAACAATTCATTCCTGCGGGGCGTCCCCGATTGATCGAAATTAGCGGACGCGAACGCTTGCTTGATGATTACCCGACCGCCGTACATCCGGTTTGGTCACCAGACTCCGCCAAGATTGCCGCATCGTTTGATAAACAGATTCGGATCTACGATGCAACGACAGACGCTCCGACCCAGGCGGCAATTCCACTTAGAAACCAGCTTCTGCTCGCTGCCAGAACATATGAGGAGAAGCTTCAAAAGGAGGAAGCAAATTCGAACGTTGGCGGTTCCGAAAACGCAAACGCGGGCGAAAACAGTCTCGATCCAAGAGCTGAGTCAAACTCCGAAAACGGAAATGCGAATGCCGAGCCGGATCCAAGAACAACTACATTGCCTGACGCAAAAAATTTGGTAGCGTTTAATCCGATAATAAATTTGGTTTGGGAACAAGATTCAATGCTTTATCTTGAAACCGGTTATCTAAAAACATATGTTACTAATGAAACGGAAAACCGGAGCAGTTTTCTGAGGTGGCATCGTCTTATTCTCAGCGCACAGGCGATCGAGATTCCGCCAGCTCCGGTACAACAATAAACATGGATTATAAAACGATCGAAGAAGTGTACACCGCAAACGATAATATTCGGAAGCGTCTGCTACAAGTTGTAACAAACCTGACGACTGAGCAGGTTGATCTGCCGACCGAAAACGGAGCGTGGACCGTTCAGGGTGTTGTCGAGCACGTTTCAAAGGTCGATGCGGGGATGACAGGGATTCTCAGTCGACTTCTTTTAAAAGCGGAAGAGGACGGTAAAATTTCAGATGGCTCGATAAAGTTCTCCAGTGGGTTTATGGAGGCAATCTCGAAATCACAGAAAGCCAAGTTTGAGGCGCCGGACGTCGTCGTACCGGACGGAACACATAGCGTTTCCGATTCGCTTCGATTGATGCGGAAATCCCGCGCGCGTCTGATGGAGCTTCGGTCAAAATTTGAAGCGCTCGATGCCGGTGAATATACTTTTCCTCACCCATATTTTGGCGAGATGAACGCATACGATTGGCTTGCACTTCTCGGATTTCATGAATTCCGACACACCAACCAAATAGAAAAGATCCTCGCGACGCATGATGGCAGCTGAGTTTGCCCGAAAGATCCGAAGATATTCCGGGGTTGGTAAATCACTTCATAGATAGTCTAAAGAAGCGGTATCGGCGTCCCAAGCTTAAGCTTTCGACTCAAGCGATGGACCAATTTAGATCATATTCCTGGCACGGAAATATACGCGAACTAAAAAAACTTTGGAGAGGACGGTGGTATTAGCGATTGGCGAAAAGATCGAAGTAGCAATCGGGCTCGTGGCCAAATCATTCATAATAATGGAGTTAAACCTTACTGCGATTCCGGCTGAGTCTTGCCCACGCTGGCTGCTTTTAGTATGGATGTGTAATGACGTTCGCTTCCGAAGAAACCTTATTTGGGGGCAAGGGATCTGAAAGTTGGAAACCTCTTTTAGCTTTTTAAAATTTATTCTGACAAGGGAACGGCTGACGTTCTTTGTCGATAAAGGTTGCAGTCATGGGAAGATTTTTTGGGGGCCTTGCACGTCTGTAAATTACGAGCTAGAATAAATCTCGTATTTTTTTTTATTTCAGTGTGAGAAAGCGGGACGGGGGTAGCCTACTTTCTCGCTTTGCCCAGCCTTGATACGGACCCTTCAAGGCTGGGCGCTTTCCAAGCGAAACGAGACGTTATCTTATGTCTCGTTTTTTTGTTTTCCGTAGATAAATATGCTTCGAATCGAGAGAGTTGGGGTTAGAATTAGCAATTGTGGGCGAACGAAGGAAATCTTCGAGTTTTAAGCTGAATACTGATCAAACAAATATTATTCTCGACTCGTTGCGCGAAGGCGTTCCGCCCGGCCGATTTGCGAGACGATTTTATAATGATCGAGATGTGTACCTACGGTAATTGTCATCGCTTTAAGTCCGCTGCCCAGTTGAGCACGATGGTAAATGGCTGCGACTGCGCTCCGGCAACGCCATTGTTAATCAAGAAACGCTGCCCGTCGGCTGTAACTTCGTAATCACCTTCTAAGATTGACTCTATCTTAAAAAGCGCGGTCGGAGCGCCAGCCTCAAATGTTTCCGCTCCGCTTTTGATGATTACGCTCATCATTTTTTTATCCGCCGTGAGATAGAAAAGCTCTTTCCCATCGCGCCGCCAACGGGGGCTTCTGCCGCCCGCGGTCGAAATGCGCCACTTCTCGCCGGGCTGGTCAAAGCGTGTAACGTAGATTTCATCGCGTCCTGATTCATTGGACATAAAAGCGACCCAGCGACCGTCGGGAGAGAATCGAGCAGATTTCTCATCAAACTGAGTTTGAAGTAAGGGGAAAGGTTTCTGCTCTCCGGAAAGCGGCAAGACCCAGAGGTCCCTCTGCGTGGTCGGTTCATTCTGTGCGTAGATGATGAATCGCCCATCCGAAGACCAGTCAAAAGGGGCGTTGAATCCGGACTGGAAAGGCGATTGTCCGGTGCTTGTCGTGTCGCTTAAATCTTTTATGCGGAGGGTTGATTTGCCGCTTTCGCAGCACGAAAAGAAGGCTAACTGCCTTCCGTCCGGCGACCACACGGGACTGCTATCGTCTGATGCGCCGACGGTGAACCGCGTGCGCGTGTCGCGTGCAAGATCGTGAATCCACAAATCGCCGGAACCTGTCTGTCTATCAGTAGTCGCCATCGCCACTTTCTGTCCGTCCGGTGAAAGCCGTGGGTCGTAGTGTTCCCCCGCAGCGCCTATCTCCCCCATCTCGCGCCCGCCTCGGTCAAACCAGACGAGCCGAGCTGTCCAAATGTTATTCATGTGCGCCAGCACTCCGTTTTCCGAGACGGAAAATTCCGCCCAGCCGGTTTCAAAGAAGTACAGGCGTTCGATAACCGGAACTGGCTCGCCCGTAAGACGAAGGTTGTTCACGTCAAACTCTTGCGCCAGCAGCGTGCTGTCGCGTACGTAGAGCAGGTATCCGGGCGGCGCGTATTCCGCACGCGTATAGATTTGCACCAACTGCTTGGTTTCAGCCGAGTCAATTGACCCGACATAAATACCGTCACGTTCGTTCTGCTCGCTGTTCCTGCTGAAGAGAAAATGGCGACCATCGGGGAGAAAATGAAGCCAGACATTAGTATCTCCATCGTTCTTCATTAAAAGGATTGGCGCACCGCCTGCGGCAGCAACACGATAGATCCCTCCCTTATCGCTATCAACATCTGCAAAGAGAATAGTTCCATCGCGTCCCCAAGTTCCAACAGCGTCAGTTTCACCCGACAAGTTACACACCGTCTGCGGAGAACCGCCCGCAGCCTCAATCTTCTTGAGTTTCCCTTCCGCAAAGAAAGCCAGATAGCGGCTGTCCGGCGACCAGAAAGGAGAGATTGCTCCTTCCGTGCCGGGCATGGCTTGCGCCGAAAGCGCATCCAGCGAGCGCACCCAGAGCATTTTCTGACCCTCAGATTTCGCGATGAAAGCAAGACGGCGACCATCCGGCGAAATGCTCAAGTTATGCGTTTCAACATCAGTTTCAAATGTCGCGTTCTCCGGCAGTGAAACTGGAAAACGGATGACGTTTATTTCCACCGCCGCGCGGCGGAAATAACTGAGAGCGAAAGGCAACGCCGCGAGAAGACCGAGCAGCGTCACGCCCGCGATAATCCACGCGAGACGCTCGCGGCTCTTGAACTGCTCCCGTGGCGGGGCAGCAGTATCTGCGGCTGCCAGTGTTTGAGAGCCTGAAAACCCGGAAACCGCTTCAAGTGCAAAGGCGAGATCGCGCGCGGATTGAAATCTTTCTTCCGGGCTTTTCTCCAGACAATGTCTGACAACGTGCTCAAGCGCCGGAGGCACATTGCTGCCGCTCGCGGAAATATCAGGCGGGTCTTCTTTCAAAATGGCATTTAATGTTTCAACCGCAGATTCACCTTTGAAAGCGCGATCGCCCGACAGCATTTCGTAAAGAACCGCGCCAAACGCGAAGATGTCTGAACGATGATCCACGCTGCGCCCGCGCACCTGCTCCGGCGACATATAACCTGCCGTTCCCATCACCGCACCCGGATTGGTGTGGACGATGCGCGTCGGCACATCTGTTTGGGCTTCACTTTCAACCTTTGGTTCAATCAGCTTCGCCAAACCAAAATCAAGAATCTTGACTCGCCCGTCTCTCGTGATAAAAAGATTTTCAGGTTTAAGGTCACGGTGAACAATTCCTTTGTCGTGTGCCGCCGCCAACCCCGAAGCGGTTTGTAGCGCATAATCAATAGCCTTGCGCGACGGGAGTGCCTCGCCGTCCAAACGCTCGCGCAATGTCTCGCCTTCCAAGAGTTCCGAAACAACATAAAGCGAACCGTCGTGCGTGGCGACATCATAGATTGAAAGAATGTTCGGATGATTCAAAGCGCCTGCGGCTTGGGCTTCCTGCTCGAAACGGCGCAGGCGTTCTGCATCGGCGGAAAAAGCGCCGGGAAGAACTTTGATTGCCACATCGCGCCCGAGTTTCGGGTCTCTTGCACGATAGACCTCACCCATTCCCCCTGCTCCAATTAGAGAGACGATTTCGTAGCGTCCGAGTTTTGTGTCAGCAGCAATTGTCATCACACTTTTTTATTATGGTAGCCCAACGCGGCGCAGCAAATCTTGAAAGCGCGAGTCTGAGCGCAGGTTATCCCATTCCGGCGCGACTTTAAGCTCAGCTAACTCCCCGTTTCGCTCTTGATATGCTTTTTCCAGCCACCGAAACGCCTCATATCGCTCGCCAAGGTGAGCATACAGTCTTGCTATATCGAAAGGTAATTGTTTGACTCGTAGAAAGAGGAATTTTCCATCGAAATCACCTCTCTCTTGCCCCTCTATTGTTCTGTCGAGTATCTTTTGCCAATAGCCTTTCGCGCCACCGACTTTGAAAGAACTTCTTAGTGATGCGATGTCTTTAGCAACATCGTTTGGATTATCTCCCTCCAGAATGAAACCCTTTTCATATTCCGAAATTGCCTCTTCAAACATTCCCTTCTGTTCATAAACTCTTGCAAGATAAAAATGTGTTCGCACATAGTTTGGGTCTGTCTCTCTTAACTTTTTAAGATGCTCAATTGCGCGGTCATACTGGCGTGAGAGGTAATACGCCAATCCTAAATCCGTGCTGATGGCAAGTGAGAGCGGATCAAGTTCTAATGCACGTTTATACTCTGCGAAACTTTCGTCAAACCGTCCAACAGCCGAAAGAGACTCGGCATACCAATGATGAGCCGTCGCGTAGTTTGGGCTAAGCTCGATAGCGAGTTTGTATTCTTTCTCGGCTTCCTCCCAGTTCCAATCATCCCAATGTTTGATATTTGCCAGCGTGGTATGAGCTTCACCGAGCGTCGCGTCAATTTCCAAAGCCTTTTGTGCGGCGGCTTTTGCTTTGGAAACTTTCTCCCAGCGCGAAAGATTTCCGTAATCACCCAGTAAATATGAATCGGCTAGTCCGACATAAGCCAGCGCATACGTAGGGTCTTTATCTATCGCCTGCTGAAAGTATTCGAGCGCTTTAATAAATTCCTTATCCTCTCGCTTGTTCCAGTGGTAGCGCCCTTTTAAATAAAGCCGATATGCTTCCGGATTTGCGGTGTAACTTTTTGCTACTTGTTGCTGCTCCGTGCTGGATAATTTCGCCCGCAGTTTGTTTGAAACATCACGCGCAATCTCACTTTGCAAAGAAACGAGTTCCGTCCATTTTCGATTGTATTGTTCACCCCAAATCTGATTGCCCGTTTGCGCATCAACCAATTCAAGACTCAGAAGTAAATTATCGCCGCGCTGCACAACGCGCCCGTTCAGGATTGCCTGCACGTTTAATTCCGAGCCGACAGTTCGCGGGTTGACCGTTTTACCTTTGTAGTGAAACACGCTGCTTCGAGCCTTTACCGAAAGACGCGGAAGTTGTGAAAGGCTGTTAATCAAAGTTTCGGTCATCCCGTCCGACAAGTATTCTGTGTCGGCGTTGCCGCTTTCATTAACAAACGGCATTACAGCAATTGATTCGATTTGTTTTGTTGGACGCCCCGCAAAATACCAGTAGCCCAAACCGATTGCTGTAAGAAGTAAAATTGAAAGTGCAATGGCAAAATTACCTTTATGGCTTTTAATCTCACCCAGAACATATTCCGCACTTGAAGTCGTATGAGCTACGTCTGATGTTGTCGCATTGAGAATTTGTGTTTTCGATTCTTCTCGATTTACTGAAGCGGTTCTTTCCAACTGATTCCGAAGCTGTAAATCCTGCCTTACATCTTTCAAGTCTATGAGTAAATCTTTAGCCGTTTGATAGCGTTCTTCACGGTCTTTTCTGAGACACTTTTCGACGATGCGCTGCAACTCTCGCGGCGCATCGGGCGCTGTGCGGCTTAAAGGCGCGAATTCTTTGTGCAGAATCGAACCGATAACATCCAAAGCACTTTCGCCTTCAAATGGGAGTTTTCCCGCCAGCATTTCGTAGAGCATTACGCCGAAGCTGAATATATCCGTCCGCACGTCAATTTCTTTTCCTCTGGCTTGTTCGGGCGACATATAGTTTGCCGTTCCGATTATCATTCCGGGAGTCGTGCTTGCTTTGATTGCCGTTGACGCTTCCGCATCAATCGGTTCGGTTTTTCTTTCGGTTAGTTTGGCAATTCCGAAATCAAGCAGTTTGGCCAAACCGTCGGGACGAATCATCACATTTTCGGGTTTAACGTCCCGATGAATAATGCCGGCGCGATGAGCGGCGTCCAAAGCGCTCGCAACCTGAATGGCAATGTTCAGTGCGATTTCAAGGTTTAGCGGCTGGGTTTTTAGTCCGGAATGCAGTGTTTCGCCTTCAATGTATTCTGAAGCGATAAAATGCTTGTTGTCCGATTCGCCGATTTCGTAAATGGTGATGATGTTCGGATGATTCAGAGCAGAAGTGGATTTTGCTTCGCGCACAAAACGCCGCATTCTTTCACCATCTTGAGCAAGCGTTTCAGGCAAGATTTTCAGTGCTACCCTTCTATCTAATTTTGTATCTTCCGCCAGATAAACTTCACCCATTCCGCCCGCGCCGATTTTTCGCATGATTTCGTATCGTCCGAATTTTGCTCCTTCTTTAATCATCTAAAATCTCGAATTAAGACAACGTCAGAGGTCGTCGTGCCGCGCGCCAGAACCAGATTTTTGCCGTCCGACGACCAGGCGAAATTGTAGATTTGCTCGGTTTTAAAATCCGTCAACTGTTTAGGAGGTTTATCATCCAGAGGGAAACTCCAGATGTTCGTCATGCCGCCCTGCGAGTCTCGGAGGTAGTTAAGAGAACGTCCGTCCGGCGACCAGCGAAAATTTCCCTTTTTGCCGAGCAAATCAAAGACCTTGATAGGCTCGCCTCCTTCATAGGGAATAATCGCGTATCGCCATGTTGAATTGACGTCTTTACGATATGAACAGACGATCCATTTTCCATTCGGCGAGACTTCCGCCAAGGTTGTATATTTGTCAATTAACTGCACGGCATCGCCGCCGTCAATCGAAACTTTCCACAAATAAGGCATTCCCGACTTTTGCGCTGTGTAAATTACCCATCGGGAATCAGGCGATACCGCGGGATCCCAGTCGCTATTACCGTTTGTCAATTGCTTCGGGTTGCTGCCATCCAAATTCATTCGCCAGATATTTGCCTTGTCATTGCGGATAGTCACGAAAACTATATAACGACCATCTGGCGAAACCTTCGCTCGAAAGTGTACGCCCGCGTCAACGGTCACCTGCTTTTGGTCTGTGCCGTCCGCGTTCATAATCCAAATATTCAGTGCGCCGCTCGCCAAAGAGTCATAGACAACGCGACCGTCGGGCGTCCATGCAATGCCCTCTATTCCATCCAGATTGTTGCCGCCTGATTTGATTTGCACGGCGCTGCTCGCGTCTCCCTTCGCCGCAACCCAGATGTTAGAAATCGTATTCGATTGGACAGTAACAAGATCGTTGGAGTCTGCCGTCAGACTCATACTCGCATAATTGTTAAAGTCAGTCGTAATTCTTCGCGCTTCGCCTTCCGGATAGGAGAAGCGCCATATTTGTCTGGAATAATTAACAGACCCTTTCTCTACTCCGAGGACTAGAACCCCGCTTTTATCCGGGAGCCAGGCTATTTGATTTATGTCCTCCCATTCCTTTGTGACGACGGTCTTGCTGGTTCCATCCGCAACATTTACTTCGACGACATGCGACCGCCCGATGCCCGTCGCCGTCTCGACGATACAGGCGATGGTCTTCCCGTCAGGGGACCAAGCGGGAGATCGTTCCCGCGAAGGGAATGCCTCAGGTGCCTTAAGCGAAGCGAGTATTCGTTCTTCCGTGCCATCAGTATTAGCAATGAATAACGCGCTTTCGCCCATATCCGGGTAGTTGCTGCGAAAGAAGGCAAACTTTTTGCCGTCAGGAGAATAAGTTACACCGCCCTCCGCGTTTGTTATCAGTTTCTTTTGAATGCCTCCGAGCACCGGCATCTGGTAGAGCGCCCCTTCAACGTTCTTCTCAAATTGGAGTTTGACGAAATTGATGTTGTTGCTGTCTGGAGTGAATGTGATCCCCGCATAATAAACATCCTCTGCCGTAGGAATGATCTGCACGTTACTCGACGCGGTTACTTGCCTAACCCAAAGACTATGCCCTCCGCCTTCTTCAACGGCATAAACGACATATTTGCCGTCGGGTGAAATGGCGGCATTAGCAGATTTGCCGTTTGTCGTTAGCCTTTCGATTTTTATCGCCTGCGGAGCGTTTGGCGTTTTACCCCAAAATTTATAAAGCGCGAAAGCAAGTGCGCCGAGCGCGATGACAAGAATTGACAAAACTACGCCCGCACTTTTCTTATGACTCCTAATACCGCTGACCAGATACTCCGCGCTTGAAGTCTGATGAATACTTTGCGTTTGCGTGGCATTGGTTGACGAATTTTCAGTGCTGATTATCCTTTCCTGGTGCGAACTGTTTGCCCGTCCATCGCCGCCTAGATCGGGTTCAACTGAATACTCCGGCACGGCGTTATCCTTTAATTCCTGCCTCAGCTCATCGAGTTCAATCGCCACGTCTTTGATTGATTGATAACGCTTGTCCGGTTCTTTTGCCAGGCATCTGCGAACAATTCTCTGCAATTCGTGCGGCGTATTCGGATTTACGTCTTTAAGCTGCGGCGTCGGCGCGTGAACAATCTTGTGCAAGGAGTCGAGCGCGTCTTTGCCTTCAAACGCTTTCCGTCCGGTTGCAGCTTCGTAGAGAATGCACCCAAAGGAAAAGATGTCCGAGCGATGATCAATCTCTCTCACACGCCCTTGCGCTTGTTCGGGCGACATATAACCGGCTGTTCCCATTATCATGCCGGGCGTCGAAAGCGGCTGCGGCATCATCGCGGTCGCGTCTTCGTTTAAATCGTTGGCGTTCGCGCCTTTTGGTCTTTGCGGCTCGACGAGCTTTGCCAGTCCGAAATCCAGAATCTTCGCATAACCGTCTTGCGAAATCATAATGTTGTCCGGCTTCAAATCCCGATGCACTATTCCCGCCGCATGAGCTTTGGCTAAACCTTCGGCGACTTGCGTCAGATATTTTAATAGTTTTCCGAGCGGAGGTTTTTCCGCGTAAATCTTTTCATGGAGCGTTACGCCGTCAACATACTCCATTGCAATAAAGCGCGTGCCGTCGGCTTCACCGATCTCATAAATATGCGCGATATTCGGATGATTGAGCGCGGCGGCGGCTTCAGCTTCCTGGATAAAGCGACGCAATCTATCTTCATTTTGAATGAATTCCGAAGGCAGCAGCTTAAGCGCGACGGATCGTTTCAGACGCGTGTCTTCTGCCAGGTAAACTTCGCCCATTCCGCCTGCGCCGATTTTGGAGACGATGAGGTAATACGTCAGGTTAGTGTTTGGCGAAAGCTCTGGCATCTATTTCAACATTTGACCTGAATGATTGAATCATGTCACAGCAGAACCTGAGTGCTTCGTCTGTGTATAGGTAATGACATTGAGAACAATATTTCATAGACACGCTAGATTAGCATATAGCTCAAAGCAGATACGACCTGTTATACAATTTCCCAATCGGCGTAAGTACCTAACGATTGAGTTGACGTGGGGCGAAACCCGCCACTAAGCAAGCTAAAGTTTAACGGAAAAAGCCAAATAACAAAGTCGCTGTTTCGCGCTCACGTCCAATGATTTGTTATGCGCATTTTCCATCTTCGACTTTATTGTCTGACAAATGAAATGTGGTCGGAAACGATCTGCCAACGTCCATCGCGCCAAGCCCAAATGGTCGTGCATTGTTCGGTTATATCGAACGGGTTGACGCTTTTTGTGCCTTTGAAATTGATGGTCGCATTGGCAATCACCACTGCATCGCCGACAACGCGCACTTTCTGGTCAAGAGTTTTGACCGATTGAATTTTTATCTGGCGATTCTTGTAAGTTGCCAAATCATCAGCTTTGCTGAACACTTTACCGCTTTCGTCAGTCAAAAGATAATCGTCAGCAAGGGCGCGCTCAATTTCCGCCGCATCAATTTGCGGTCGCGCAGTTGTTTTCCCGCTTTCTCATCTTCACCCCTCTCATCCGTTAACCTAAAGTCTTCCGGAATCGGAATCATTTCTTCAGCAATTTATTCGCCAATGACTTAGATTTGCTCGTGCGTTTAACGTTTCGTCTCTTTCCATCTTTGTCCGTGAAAGTTACCCTCGCATACCATTTTCCGTTTTCCTTAAATACATATCCTTTTCGTTCTTTCAAAAGTGTCCTCCTTGGACGCTTTGAGGATCAATCTAAAGCCTTTGTTGCAGTAGAAGGAATTAATTTTCCTTACTAACCCGAAAACGACGGAAATGCTATTTACCTAATTCCCTCAGCAACATTTGATACCAAAAAAAGATTACACTAAACTAATTAAGTTTTTGCCCTTGTAGCTCAACGGTTAGAGCAGCGGACTCATAATCCGTTGGTTGGAGGTTCGAATCCTCCCGAGGGCATTCTTTTTGTTTAAATTTTTCCCGTAATAGACTTAGGATTGAGCTAAATGGAGAAAAGAGGCTGTCTGAAAAGGCAGTCTCTTTTTTCGTTTAAAAGCGGTATTTGATAAAATATTTCTTATGAAAAGGAAAGTGGTATTCAAGCGATATGATCAGAGGCAGGCGAGTTTGTTGCCGCCGAGTTATGAGGAACTT
>JBGTGX010000022.1:0-9736 GCA_041746475.1 Pyrinomonadaceae bacterium
GATTGCCACCCGAGCTTTAAGATCCGCGCTGTAACTTTTCCGCTGTTTCGGCATATAATCTTCCTCGTCTGCCGATAGCGATTTTACACCTTAAATACCTGTCCGAAAATTGGGGACCATTATACCCTTCTGCAATTCGTCCGTTAAGTCTGTAAGTGAAACCTTATTTTGGGAATTGATGTTTTTCATTATTCTTACGCCGTCTTTCACAGCCCGATTTACCGCTCGCGTTATGCCGAATTTTTGAAGATAGATTTCCCGCGGCTGCCGCTGACCGATGACACTGAACTCTTTCGCAAACTCGGCGTTTCGGGAGCGGAATTGGTAAAACATCATTTATTCGAAGCCGTTGAGACTCCCGCCGATTGGCAACTTCACCGCGGCGAATCCGCACTATTTGAAAACACCGAAGTTGCGGCGGGCTATCCGAAAAAAGAACTTTTGACCTGGACGATGACGGCAAAATCACCGTCGCCCTCGCCGAAACTATTCGGCTGATGAATGAAATAGACGAAACAATCGAAGACCTTGGCGGATTCCCGCTTCCGGGGAGTCAAGGTGGTGCCACGGAGGAAAACTAGAGAAATGGCTGACTATTCCTTGTTCCTAAACGGTGTATTTGAGGAAGTGCTTGATGACATTTATAAAGTGCATCAATTTCTGCCAGAACAAGTATTGTATCTTCAACCGTATGCTGGGCAGCCAATCAAGAATCTCGCTGATGAACCGCCATCTGCTGACGATCCGCTGCAACTATTTCTATCCCTTATGAATAGATCTTCCAACGATCCACTTCGTATGTGAAGTTATTGGCTGGGATGACAAACAAATACTTAAGGGGCAAAAAAGGGAATTAATTAGAGAAATAATTTTGAAGTTTCAACAGACAGAAACTGATGGAATCTATGATAGGCCGACTCCGAGCGGACCGGATTGCCGCAATTTGTTGCTCGTTAGAAGAATGCAAAAACTTTCGAAGCCGTTCACGGTTTCAGAATTAACAAATTTTCGCGATGATCTACGCTTATCAGGAAAGCGGCAGACTGCAGGCGGTTGGGTCTATGTTAATCCACCCGATCAACTATGGATTCAGCAGTATGTTTAGAAATAGATATATCGCAATACTGCCTGGCTGTGGTTCATTGTTGGCTCAGTTGCCTCTTAGTTGGCCGAAAATCCGCACTATATTTTTTGGCTCGCCATCATTGGGAAAGACCCACTTAACCCGTTGGTGCTTAAGTTGGTATTCGGCGGCTCGTAGTTGGGCACCTGGACCAGCTGCCCTAGGAACAGCATTAGACGATCATTGGGCACAAGAGTTTTCGAACGAATTCCTGGACGTTGGAGTAGGGGTACCGCCTATGTATGCGACGAATTTCACGATAAAAGCCGTCAGTCGAAGCGGCTGACATTGCCCCACCATTTGTAGAGGCTGACTTCTAAGGCTGCGCCAGCCAAGGGAATGTCGAACACATTCACCTGTGGATTGGTGGCATTCGGTTCCACCCCAAGTGCTTCACGCGAGCTTTTAACCAACTCTGCGATCTTCTCCCATTCGGACGGCGATAGTTTCGACGCTCCTTTCAGAGCGTTCTCGATCTTACCGCCTTGTTTGATTAGTTTTGCCAGCTTTGCTACTGCCGGGATCTTGCTTACGCCTTTTACAGCATCTCCCCAGCGGCCGCCGAGACTCACCGCAAAATCCCATCCATCGAATTTCGTGCCGTGAAATTTATGCTTGTGAGGGCTGCCATAAGCCATAATGAACACAACATTTGCGCCGCCGCCCAAGCCCGGACCCAACGTCCAAATGCGGGCTTCAATATGAACCTGATCGTAGTAATCATCGGCCGAGAATAGGTAGCCCTCCATCGTCTGGGTTCCCCCGATGACAATCCCGCCGAACTTAGCTCCGATGCCAAAATACAATTTCGGCACCGCTTTCGGCATCGTCGTGGGCCGCTTCACGGCCGGAGGTGGGTCGGGTAATACCTCTACATCCTTATGGAGTTTAATTAAAGCAGCGCGGTAATATCCGTCGTTATCTCTAACACCCCCTCCCGAAACGCTCTCGCCGTAGCTTGCCGTCAGGACGTACGGCAAACTCATTTGAACCTGCTGCTCAAGAAAACCTTTAATTGAATCCGCTCGGGACTGCCCAAGGCGATCGTTACTTGAGGCCGAACCAAGTCGGCTGGCTAATCCGCCAATCTCGACAAGATAGCTGCCATTCCGACGCAGAATCGGCACAATACTTCGCGTTAGCCATTCCCTATGAGCTAGCCGTAGGTCTGAACTGCCGGTCCGAAAATTGCATAACCGCGCACTCGGTTCGTCGGGTGTTGATGGCCAATGGCTGGCTTCAATCTCACTTACCATAATTATCTCCCATATTTGACAATTAGATTTCATCCAGGATGAAATTTTCCTTTTGTGTCGAGGCCAAGACTTGATCCACTCGATTGCCGTCCATGTCTACGACTTCAAAAATGTGATTTTCCCATTCGAATTTGTCGCCGATGGCAGGTAGCTTTTCCAGTCTTTTGATAACAAATCCGGCGAGTGTTTCGTACATTCCCTTTTCTTCAATGGGCAGCCCATTTATCCCGAGAATGTCACAGAATTCACCGTTTGAAAGCCGTCCATCGAGCAGCCATGTTCCATCTTCGCGCTGCACGGCGCTATTCTTGCGTATTCCACCGAACGGTAAATCGCCAACGATCGCCTCTAAAATATCATTCGTCGTGACAATACCCAGTGTTGAGCCAAATTCGTCAACAACAACCGCCATGTGCGTATTGGAATCACGGAATTTCTCCAAAACATCCAGGGCGGTTGCGGTTTCGGGGACAAACAAAGGCTCTTTGATCACTGTTTCAATTTCCAATTTTTTACCGTCTATAAAAAAGTTTAAAAGGTCTTTGGATTTTACAAAACCGCGGATGTTATCGAGATCCTCATCACCTATCAAAATCCTCGAAAACGGAAAATCTTTTATCCGTCCGTGGACCTTATAATCTGAATCCTGTAAATCGATCCAGCCGATCTTCCTTCGCGGTACCATTAAAGCCGTAACGAGCTGATCATCAAGTCGGAAAACGCTTTCCATCAGTTCCTGCTCGGTTTCTTCCAACACTCCGGCGGTTCTTCCCTGAATAAGTAAAGCTCTGATTTCTTCCTCGGTAATTGTTTCTTGCCTATCATCGCCTTTTCGAAACAATTTGAAAACCGCTTTTGTCGAAATACTTAAGATCCAAACGAGAGGAGCTGTCAACTTTGATACGAAGGTCATCGGCCGCGACACAACTGAAGCAATCTTTTCCGGGGCATTAAGCGCTAGCCTTTTTGGGAGAAGTTCACCGATGACAAGCGAAAAATATGTAATAACCAAAACTACTAGTGCAAAACTAAATTCTTGTGCATAAGGTGCTAAAAAACTGACTTTCTCTACTACCGGTTCAAGGTGTGCAGCAAAGGCCGCCCCGCCGACGGCACCCGTTAGAATGCCGACAAGGGTGATACCAATTTGCACCGTAGAAAGAAACTTGTCCGGAGAATCCTTGAGCTTGATCGCGGCTATTGCTCCCAGGTTCCCTTCTGCTGCGCGTTTTTCCAAACGCACCTTTCGCGAAGATAGGACAGCGATTTCCGACATTGAGAACAGACCGTTGATAACGATCAGAAGGAAAATAAATAATATTTCAAAGCCGATTTTTTCCATTTTCTCAGATGCTGAACCTCCTAATATTTCGCCCCAATTCGCTGTTCATCCGTTCAGGAATCAGTCGCAATTTCTGCCAAGGGTTTTGGAAATATTAATGAGGCAATTATCGATAAAGCAATTACGCTTATAATAAAGGCGAGCGAATAGCTGATCGGAAATTTGCCGCCGAAAGCTTCATTTAAATAAACCATTTTCAGACCAACGAAAACGAGAACCGTCGCGAGGCCGTATTTCAAAAGATGAAACTTGTCTATCACGCCAGCCAACATGAAATACATCGAACGAAGTCCGAGTATGGCAAAAATGTTTGAGGTGAAAACGATCAATGGTTCACTTGTAACTGCAAAAATGGCGGGAACGCTGTCGACCGCAAAAATAATGTCGGTCGCTTCCAAAAACATTAACGCGATAAAAAGGGGGGTAGCATGGAGAATTTTTCCTTTTTTTACAAAGAATTCTTGACCTTTGATTTCATGTGTCACGGGAATGAATCTTTTCACCAATCGGATCAGGTAATTCTTTTCCGGTTCTATTTCTTCATGATTCGTGAAAAACATCTTGATTCCCGTGAATATCAAAAATGCCCCAAAAATGTAGATGACCCAATGAAACTGCATAAGGGCGGAGCCTATTCCGATAAAGAACGCACGGAAAAATAAAGCGCCAAGGATGCCGTAGAAAAGAACCCGATGTTTGTATTTCGCCGGGATGCCGAAATAGCTGAAAACTAAGACGAAGATAAAGATATTGTCGATTGAAAGGGAGTATTCGAGAATGTACCCCGTCAGGAATTCCAAACCCAGACGCTGCCCCTCTGCGGCGCCAAAATGCTTCGTCGCATAAGTATAGAAAATGAAGTTGAAAATGAGCGCAAGCGTTACCCAGACGATGCTCCAAATGGTCGCTTCTTTGAATGTAACTGCGTGGGCTTTACGATTGAACACTCCCAGGTCGAGCAGGAGCATAAACAAGACAAAAAGCAGAAATATTCCGTAAAACCACCAATAATCGGCAAAGGGAAATAAGGTTAGATCCTTCAAAAAATATCCTCCGTTGCAATCGCGTTGGCATAGAAAAAACCCCGTGCGAACTTGCAACTAAAAAGTTACGAACGTTGCACAAGGTCTTGATATTTTCTCCGATGAACCGAATTGCTCAACGCACGGGCAATTGTATTGACGATTTCACCGAACCAAAAGGGCTATCTACTCCCCTTGCTCCGAATTATATTATGAGATTAGCTCAAATCTAAAATTTGTCAATATTATTGTTGCGAAATTTTCGATCCATTTAATCTCGCGAGTTTTTTTAAGGGCTGCGATTTGCTTTGACAAAAAGCTAAGCTTCCAAATTTCTTAGTTTTTCCATCACGGAGAATGTTAGACACTCGATTTTCCGTACTTTTCAATGGCACTAAAAATCGATTGGCTTAGAAATTCGAAATTGAACTGCTATATTCTAAGCGAAGAAAATCAATTTCGGGTGGAAAAAATACAATGAATAAAATTCGTTTAGTAAAAATTGTTATAGGCCTTTGCATTAGTTTCTTGCTTTCGATCGCTTTTGTTTCAAATTTTCCAGGGGCATTTGCGAAAGAAAAGGATGAAATTGCCGTAAAGGAAGTGTTAATGCTTGAAGCAAAATCTATTGAAACAAATGACATTGACACTTTGAACAAAATCTGGTCGCATGCCTCATCGGTTTTGATCTTTGAAAGCGGAGGAATGGATAAGGGTTGGAAAAATTACCGCGACCATCACCTTGCACCGGAACTAAAGGCCTTTGAGAACACAACATTTGAAGTTTCCGATGCAAATATAAAAGTTGACGATAAGACAGCTTGGGCAACCTACAAATATGCTTTGTCGGCAAATTACAATAACAATAAAATCGAGAGCAACGGACTCGGCACAATGGTTTTTGAAAAGCAAATCGACGGCAAATGGCTGATAGTCCATTCGCACACAAGTGCCAGCCGAAAAAAACCTGATTAGTTGGCTGAAAAGTTCGTGGAAGTTGGGACAAAAATATCAGTAATAATTACGGCGCCATGTGAACCGTAATTTTGCGTATTAACCAACTATGTTCGCCTCTCCGGTCTAATTAAGAATTATGAAGTTGCTTGTAGCAGGGATGGGAAATATCTTACGGGGCGACGATGGCTTTGGAATTCGGGTCGTGCAGGAATTAAATAAAACTGGAAACTTAGGCGAAAATGTCGATATTTATGAAGCGGGTATTGGCGGCGTAGCGTTAGTACAAGAGTTAATGAATGTTTATGACGCTTTGATTATCGTTGATGCGGTTGAGAAAGGCGGCGTGCCCGGAACATTGTATATACTTGAACCGCTTGAAAATGAAGCGGTCATTGATGATGGACAGCTTCATCAATCCATGGTTGATATGCACTACGCCGATCCTTCAAAGGTATTACAGTTGGCACGAGCATTGGGTGTTTGTCCGCCAAAAGTGATTCTTGTTTGCTGCCAGCCCGAATATGTTGACGAAGCGGTTGAGGGCTTGCGTCCGTCGGTAGAAAAAGCGATGCCGTTGGCGATTAAGGAAGTCTTGAAATTGATTGACGAATTAAAAAATAATTGATAATTTTCGGATCCATTTCCAATGAACTACTTACCCAATTTATCAATTTTCTCCTGCACACTTGCGGCGACTTTTTCGCGTCCTGCGGATTTCCAAAGATCAAAAGATTGTTGATAAAGTACCGCAGCTTCCGTTTTATTATCAAACGCGACCTGGGCATCGCCGTAACTTCCCAAAACGTAGGCTAGTAATGTTTTGCTTTCGATTTTTCGACTGTTTTCGAGAGCCTGTTCGTAGTATTCAAGAGCCTTTTCTTTATTTTCCAGTTTTACGTAATCGCCGCCGATTCGTGCGAGATTTTGTGTGAATTCTCGTTTATCATCGGCTTGAGTCCAGAGTGGCTGAGCCTGTAGATCAAACTCGAGGCCTTTCTGTAAATCATCTTGTTTTTTTGCGATAACTCCCAAAATAATATAAGTAAACGCCGCCGAACGCTGATCGCCAATCTCATTCCATATTTCGAGAGCCTTTCCGAAATGCTCCTTTGCCTTTTCGAGTTTGTCCATTCGTTGATAGGCAAAACCCATCGCTCGCAGCGTGTTGCCTTCGTCCGCTTTTTCCCCCGTTTCCCGCCAGATTTCCAGAGCCTTTTCATAAAGCAGAATTGATTCGGCACGGGTTTCGGCTTCGGCACGCAGTTTGTCGGCCTGCTGCTGGAACTCAACGGCAGAGAGTATTTTGCTGTCGTTGTGAGTCAGTGGTCTATTTTCGACAATTTTCAGAGTATAGGTTCCGGGTTCGGCATTCTCTGAAAGTGTAAATATGTCTATCTTGTAAGTGCCCGAAAGCACTGCACCTATTCTAACGGTTTCCGTTCCTCGCGCGCTGGTTGGGGTATCGAACTCTCCAAGCGATTCGCCACTTGGAGAAAAAACTTCGGCGATCACATCAACGTCGTTTTGTTCAATTTTTAATGCGAGATATTGGTTTGCTTCAAGCGAAACCACGTATGTATGAATCTCATCATTTACAACGCGATTTGTGACCAATTTCCCGCTTGTCAATTTATTCGGATGTGCTGATTGATTTGAAAAACAACTCACTTCAAGCAAAGCAAATAAGAAAACTAAACAAATGAGCGATAAATTCTTAAATTTTGGATTATCCTTCATGGTTTTAAACCCTCAACAAATCATCGAAATTCATAAACTCAGATTTTCAATTCAAGCAAGGTTTGAAAAGAATATCGTAAAACTAATTATTTGAATACTTCGATATTTAGCACTGTTGATGCTACGCTTATATTAAATATAAATCAATAAATTCGGATACCTGACGGTTCAATATGCGAAAAACCTCCTTTCAGATACTTGCTGTGGTAATTTTAGTTTTCGCTCTTGCTAATTTCGCAAATCCTCCAAAATACGGCGGATCGCTTATTATTGCTGTTACAAATGATCCGAGCGGTTTGAATCCGGCGATTACGACACAGGGCGGAGTTACGACGATCGGCGGTTCGATCTTCAACGGATTGGTTGCGTTGGACTTTGACTTGAACCCCGTTCCGGACCTTGCAACAAAATGGGAAATTTCGGGCGATGGGCGCGTCTACACTTTCCACCTAGCTGAAAACGCCGTATTTCACGATGGAAAACCTGTAACTTCCGCAGATGTAAAATTCACTTTTGAAGAACTTCTTCTCAAATATCATTCCCGAACAAGGGCTGCAATCGGCGGAAATCTGAAAACGATCTTAACCCCCGATGCGCACACCGTCGTGTTTGAATTTGAAAAACCCTATGCCGCATTTTTGCAGTTGATCGACGTAACAAACGCCCCCGTGATGCCAAAACATTTATTTGAGAACACAGACCCGCTCACAAATCCATATAATATAAAACCCGTTGGAAGCGGGCCATTCAAGTTTGGCGAATGGCAACAGGGAAATTATTTGTTGCTAAAGAAAAACGAGAATTATTTCAAAGAGGGTAAACCGTATTTAGATAAAATTATTTACAAAGTGTTGCCGAATAATTCGATCGCCGCGATTGCACTTGAAAACGGAGAAGTTGATCTATTGCCGATTGTTGACCCGCTCGATGTTCAGCGGTTGGAGAAAAATTCAAACTTTATCCTGACGGATAAAGGACAGGAGGCGTCTGCCGGCGTCGAGACTATAGTTTTAAATCTAAATAATAAACCGCTCTCCGATCGGCGCGTGCGGAGGGCTTTATCACACGCGATTGATAAAGATTACATCGTCGAAAAAGTAAGATTCGGTAAAGCAAAAGTGGCAACCGGACCGATCTCCTACAAACTCAAATGGGCGTATAATCCGAATGTGACGACCTATAAACACGACGCGGAACTGGCAAGTAAAATGCTAGAGGAAGCCGGTTACAAACCCGATGCCGAAGGCGTTAGATTTCATCTTAAAGCGGTCTATGCCCAAGGCTACGCAAAGATATTCGAGGTTTTGCGTGATGAATTCAAAGAAGTCGGTGTGATCCTCGATATGAATCAGGTTGAATTCAGTACGATGGTTGATCAAGTTTATATCAAAAAGGATTTTGATGTCAGCGTAAGTTCTTTTGAAAACGGTCCCGACCCGGACATCGGTGTAAAACGAACTTTGATCTCAAGCAACATCGGTGCGATTCCGTTCTCCAACGGTTCAGGCTACAAAAATGCACGGGTTGACGAACTCTTCGAACTCGCCGCCGCCGAAACCGACCGCAAAAAACGTGCCGAATACTACTTTGAAATACAGGAGATCACCGCCAAAGATGTCCCGTATTTCCGCCTCTATTCGGGCAATTCGGAAGCTGCCTACCGCAAAGAACTTCAGGGAGTGTTTGAATGGAGTGCCAAATCCGGCACAGATGTCGCTCAAGATGCCTGGTGGCTTAATGGTGCGCGCCCCGGCAATTCCGCATCGGAAGTTTTAGGAAACAGACAGTTTTATTTTTTCGCGGGGTTGGCGGTTTTGGGTTTGATTGCAATCATTATTATATTGCTGAAGCGTAGTAAGAGGCATAATTAAAATCGGGAAAATATTATAAACCTAAGTTGTAAAATGTAACTGAAAGGGATGAGTTTTTTCAGGTAGAAAATTTGGATTTAATAATATGGTGAATTACAAAATTATGAAACGGTTTATTTATATTAAAGTTTTCATTTTTACAATACTTTTAGGAGTTGCTTCTACGGAAATCACTGTAATTATTGATAGTAAGTTGCAACATCCTTAAATCTCGCAAAGGAAATTGAAAGTAGTAAAACTATAATGGTCCCCAATTTTCGGACAGGTATTTAAGGTGTAAAATCGCTATCGGCAGACGAGGAAGATTATATGCCGAAACAGCGGAAAAGTTACAGCGCGGATCTTAAAGCTCGGGTGGCAATCGCGGCGATCAAGGGACAGGAAACGATCAATGAGATCGCGTCGCGATATGAGGTTCACCCGAACCA
>JBGTGX010000023.1:0-31274 GCA_041746475.1 Pyrinomonadaceae bacterium
GGCGGCTGGAACGAATCTCGCTTTGGCGCAAATGACATCACAGGAAAGAGTTCGATAGAATTTTGGACAAAACTGAAGAAAACAACGACTAAATGGAATCCCGAGGCGGGTATAAATTGGATGAGCTAAAAAGGCATAAACCCGACAGTTATGGAGGGTGCTTTTAGACTCCAGACCTCGCTAGCTGACCAAAGCACCGTTGTTTACACGTGGGTTTCCGCCATTGAGGTAAGTATATGTCAAGAATAATTAAATGCGGTTTAATACAAGCGCATAATGTTGCCCAAACGGATGCGCCGATCGACGAAATAAAAAAGGCGAATATCGAAAACCAAATGAAAATGGTTGAAGACGCGGCAAAACAAGGTGTGCAAATGCTGTGCTTTCAGGAAATTTTCACAACTCCATATTTTTGCGCGGAACAGGAGACACGTTGGTATGAAGCGGTCGAAAAGGTGCCCGATGGCAAAACTGTTCAAATGATGCAGGATGTTGCCAAAGAATATGGAATGGTTTTGATCGTGCCCATATATGAGGAAGAAATGTCCGGCATTTATTACAACACGGCCGCTGTGATCGATGCAGATGGAAAATATCTTGGCAAATACCGGAAGACCCACATTCCGCACGTTGCCCCCGGTTTTTGGGAAAAGTTTTACTTTCGACCCGGGAACTTAGGTTATCCTTGTTTTGACACAGCGTTTGCACGAATAGGGGTTTACATCTGCTATGACCGTCATTTTCCCGAAGGTGCAAGATGTTTGGGCTTAAATGGCGCAGAGATAATATTCAATCCTTCGGCGACCGTCGCGGGGCTTTCGGAGTATCTATGGAAACTGGAGCAACCGGCACATGCCGCTGCCAACGGATATTTCGTCGGTGCGATAAATCGCGTCGGTACCGAAGCTCCCTGGAACATCGGTGAATTTTATGGTCAGAGTTATTTTTGCGATCCGCGTGGTCAGATAATTGCCGAAGCATCGCGTGACAAAGACGAACTCGTCGTCGCCGATCTCGATATGGATAAGATCAAGGAAGTACGGAATACCTGGCAGTTTTACCGTGATCGAAGACCGGATGCTTATGATGCGATAGTGGCGGATTAGGAAGATTTAGCCACAGAGTCCACCGATAACGCGGAGGCGTAAAATCAGATGATTGTTCCGGAGACGCATCTTTCAGTTTATTATTTAGAATAAACTCTCGGAACTGAACGAAGCTAATTTTTGGAAAACTCGGTGTGCTCTGTGAGTAATTCTTAACAATGAAAGAAAGAGAAAAATACTCGTCGGGCCAAAAATGGGAAGCAATTGTAGGTTATTCCCGTGCACTGAAGGTTGGCAGTAGGATTTATGTGACGGGCACTACGGCGACGGATGAAAATGGAAACGTGGTGGGTGAAGACGATCCTTATGCTCAAACGGTTCAAATTATAAGAAACATTGAGACTGCCCTAAGTGCTTTAGATGCAACGCTCGAAAATGTTGTGCGGACAAGAATGTTTGTAACGGATATTTCTCGTTGGGAGGAATACGGAAAGGCTCATGGAGAGTTTTTTCGGGAGATTATGCCGGCAACGACTATGGTTGAGGTTTCGAATCTAATCGATCCGAAGATGCTTATTGAGATTGAAGCGGATGCAGAGATGTAAGAAAGATTGCACCACAGAGGCCAAAGAGTTATTTTTATATGTTTCTTGACTATTAGGTCTCTGGTTTTTCGCAATACCGTCATTTTCTCTGCGCTCTCTGCGCTCTCTGTGGTGAATAAGATTTATGGCAAAACTCAGCACTGAAGAAATCGAACAAAACTTCGCAGACATTGCTCCGGCGATGACAAAAGCGGAGGCATTGGTTGAGGCGAATCGCTGTTTGTATTGTTACGATGCGCCTTGCACACATGCTTGTCCCACTCACATCGACGTTCCTTCTTTTATAAAGAAAATCGCAAGCGATAATTTAACCGGTTCGGCACGGGTGATCTTTGACGCAAATCCGATCGGCGCAAGCTGCGCGCGGGTTTGTCCCGTCGAAGTTTTGTGCGAAGGTGCGTGCGTTGAAAAGACCTTAGTTGAAAAACCGATTGAAATCGGGAGGCTTCAAAGATACGCGACGGATGATGCAATTTCTAAAGGTAAAGAACTTTTCAAAGCAGGGGAACCAAACGGCAAATCCGTCGGAATTATCGGTTCGGGCCCGGCGGGTCTTTCATGTGCGACTTATCTCGCCAGGCTAGGCTATAAGGTAACGGTCTTTGAAAAGAAACCGCTCGCCGGAGGACTCGATACTTACGGGATGGCGGAATACAAGATGTCGCAGAAAGATTCGTTAGCCGAGGTCGGAATGGTCGAAAAACTCGGTGTTGAATTCAAAGTGAACACGGAAATAATTCGAGATTCAAAATTAAGAGATCAAAATTCGAATCAGATCGGATTCGATGAAATACAAAATAGCCATGACGCGATCTTTCTTGGAATTGGCCTGGGTGCAACCCACGAATTAAACATTAAGGGCGAAGATCTCGACGGCGTTTATGAAGCATTAGATTTTATTGAAAAGGTTAAAACACGGGATTGGGAAAGTGTTCCGCTAGGAAATGTTGTTGCGGTGATCGGTGCAGGAAATACTGCGATCGATGCGGTTACCCAAGCAAAACGCCTTGGAGCAGAAAAGGTGATGCTGGTTTATCGGCGAACGGAAAAAGATATTCCCGCTTATGATTATGAATACGAATTGGCAAAAAAAGACGGGATCGAATTTGTATGGCAGGCGTCGCCGATTGAAATTGCTGGAAACGGCAAGGTAGAGATTTTGCGCTGCAAAAAATCAGACGGCTCAGATGAAGAATTTGAAATCCCTTGCGATATGGTTATTAAAGCCATCGGGCAGAAAAAACAAACTCATTTTTTGGAAGAGATCGGTATCGAAATTGACGAAAAAGGCCGTGTGAAAACCAATGATCACAAGCAAACATCGAATCCAAAAATATTTGCTGGCGGCGATTGCGTAAACGGCGGCGCAGAAGCGGTTGATGCATCACAAGCTGGGAAATTGGCAGCGATTGGAATTCATAAGGAACTAAGCGGGGACGAAGTCCGGCTTTTGGGTTCGGGATAGGCATCTTTGCAAATCGAAATTCCTAAGAATAGAATAAATCAAACGGTCAATCATCAATAAATTTTTTGAGGAGAATTATGCTTAATAAACTAAAAGAAACGCTTATAAATAAGACACCAATTGAAGCTGCGGAAGCGCATTGTGACGGACCTTGCGGGGTTTATGATCCATCATCAACGAGAGTTCCCGCGGAAGCCGTGCTTTCGATGACGAAGAAGATTTTGGATTTGAAAAAACCGGATGACGGGGATGATAAAGCCTACGCGGCTTACGCAAATACCCTGGCACGTTACATTTCAATCAAGGAAGAGCAGGCTCAGATCGCAAAAGACGAATCATTGATCTTGTGGACAGATTATTTCAAACCCGAGCATCTTGAAAAATATCCTGATCTAACGGATCTTTTCTGGAAAACAGCAAAACTTTGCTCGGCGTGCAAACAGGAAGTCAGCCTCGAACACGCTAAGGAATTGTTGTCGAACGTTAAAAAGATTCACGAGATGTTCTGGGAATCGAAAGGGCGTGATGTTCCCTGGTATACGGCGTCTTAGCTTAGGTGCCAAGAAAACAGTGACGGGTAACAGGATTTTGGTTGTTGCTCGTCATTTTTTGGTTTATGGGTGAATTACCAAAAGCAGGCTGGAAAGAAACCGCGTTGCTGTTGTTTGATCTTCGCACACGCTATCTAGTCGAGGGCGATTCGATGATACCAACACTCACGCAAGGTGATCAGGTTTCAGTTGATAGGAAGGCGGATATAGCGGTTGGAGATATCGTCGTCGCAAAACATCCTTTTAAGAAAAGTGTGACGGTGATAAAACGTGTTCGCGAGATCGACGAAAACGGCCGCTATTTTCTGATCAGCGATAATTTGGAAGACAGCAATGACAGCCGTTCATTTGGTTATGTTTCAAAAACCCATATTCTAGGAATAGCAACATGCCTTCTTAATTAATGTTCACCAAATCGTTTTTCTCCTGCCAGAATTTCTACTTCCATTTCATTCTGGTTAGGCGGAAGCGGACACGTCGCAAACTCCGTGTAAGCGCATGGCGGATTTTCGGCTTTGTTAAAATCAAGAGTAACTTTTCCATCCTTAGGCATCCGAGTATATAGATATCTTCCGGCTTGATATGTTGCCGTTTTGCTTGTCAGATCGCGAAAGATAATGAAGAGGCGCCCATCGCCGTTTAACGCAGCTTGCAGCGAATAGTCTTTTCCAGCGAGATTAAATCGAAGAATTCCGGGCGATTTCATTTGAACTGTTTGATCCAAAACGTTTTGAACAAGAAAATCGCGATCCTCACCAAATGGCTCGAATTGAGCAACAACCTCAAAGTTTTTATCAATCGGATACCAATCAAGGCCTTTGAAATTTACTCGAACCGGATTTTTTTTGTCGCGGATCCGTATTCCGAATTTCTCGTTTCGTTTTAACAAGAGCAACTCGATTTCGCCGCTTTTTACGACCGTCGGTTTTTTGGAGGTGTCGGGCGCAAGTTCAATATCCGTAACGGAACTGTCATCAACGGTTGCCGCAATGCCATTTTCTATCGCTAACATTACTTTCCCATCGATCAGGGTCGCGGTGCCAAATTTGCCCGGTTTCAAACGCTCAGGTAAATGCACGTCAAAATCCTTGCCAATACCAATCGAATTATTGCCTTCTTCGAGCCAAAACAGATTTGCGAGCGTTAACCATCCATCATCAGCTTTTAGCTTTGTTTCATATTCATCTCGCCATTTCTCAATTCTCTTCTGATAGTTTCCGGACGATTCAGCATCTAATGAATTTTTGGTCGCCGGTTTTGGCTTGCAGCCCATGAAGATCAGGGCAAATGAGGTTAAGAAGATTATTAGTTTTGTTTTCATAACGTCCAACTGCAAGCGAATTTGGATCCGAAAAATTTGACACTTTTGATGATAACTCACGGTTGAATCGAAAGCATTTTCGATTATTCAGTGATAAAATATTACAATAATCAGATAGAGATATTGTTTATGCGGTTGGTATTATTATAAATGATCGAAGAAAAAGTATTAATAGATAATTTTATCGCTAGTAAGAAAGGCACGAGCCGCAAGCGTGAGCGTTTAAAAAAACCCGATTGGCTAAAGATCAAAATCGGTGACCCGACAAATCAGAATAAGGTTTTAAAATTGATTGACGGGCTGAATCTGCACACGGTTTGCCAGGAAGCGCGATGTCCGAATATTTTTGAATGTTGGACCGATAAGACTGCGACCTTTATGCTCGGCGGCGATACATGCACGCGAACTTGCGGATTCTGTGCGGTCAATAAAGGTAAACCGATGGAGCTTGATCCGGAAGAACCTGTGCACGTTGCCGAAGCCGTTAAACATCTCGGATTGGCGCATGCTGTGATCACTTCCGTAAATCGTGATGACCTCGACAACGGAGGAGCGGAACATTGGGCGGAAACGATTCGCAAAGTTCACGAAATGAATCCGAATTGTAAGGTAGAAGTTTTGATTCCCGATTTTCAGGGTAACGAAACCGCTTTAAATATTACACTCGAAGCTCGTCCCGAAGTTCTAAACCACAATACGGAAACTATCGCGAGGCTGTATCGCCGTGTTCGTCCCGATGCTGTTTACGAACAATCAATGACACTTTTAGAACGCGCCGCGCATTTTCGTGATACCCGGTTTCCGCAGATGTTCACCAAAAGCGGAATTATGGCGGGGCTTGGCGAAGAGTTTGAAGAAGTCGTCGAATTGATGAAGGATCTGCGAAAAGTCTCCTGCGACATTATGACGATTGGGCAATACCTACAGCCATATGAGAAACGCCTGCCGGTAGAAAGATATGTAAAGCCGGAAGAGTTCAAGGAATGGAAACGAATCGGCGAAGATATGGGCTTTAAACACGTAGAATCATCGCCGCTGACGAGAAGTTCTTACCACGCACGTGAGCAAGCCGAAAGCGGGAATGAGATTATATGATTTAGATTTTCTAGTTATAACACAGTGTTTTTTCGCAACGCCCCGGGATTTATCGGGGCGTTCTTTTTTTGCGATCTGCATTAAGTGCGTATTCAGTGACGGCAAAACTTGCCCTTATTCGCGTTCATGTCACGGAGAAACATGATGAAAAAATTATTGACCACGATTACGCTCGTTCTGATCCTTGCAATCGCTTCGAATAGTTTCGCAGGAGATTACGCCGAACTGAATTATATTGGAATGTCTGAGAACGGCAGGTACATGGCTTTTGAGGAATACGGAGAACAGGACGGCTCGGGGTATTCGTATTCAAACATATATTTTTTGGACGTCGAACAAAATAGATATGCTTCCCCGCCTGTTAAAATTCTGCTCGGGGACACGGATGGCATAGAAGCAGCACGCAAAAAAGCCGCAAAATCCTCAGCCGCACATTTGAAAAAATATGGAATTATTGAAGGATACAAAGGGAAAATGGTTGTGGCCAGGTTGTTGACGGATTCCAATTTTGAATTTGATCCCTACACAGACGGCAAAAAAATCCAAACAATAAGGTTTAAAAGCGAAGTCGGCTCCATGTATTCGCGCGGCGACTATGAAATGACGCTAACGCCAATCCTGATAGAAGAAAAAAATGACCGTACAGATAATCCCGTTTATGGGTTGGACTTAACGCTCCGAGACCACGTCAATGAAGAGCTGTACGATCTTCAAAAAGACATATCAGTTCCAGAAAGCAGGGGTCTTCCGCTCAGCTATTCGGTGCAAAACATTTACCTCTACACGAATAAAATTATTGTTTTTCTCAACGTTTTTACCACCGGTTTTGAAGGTCCGGATATGCGGTATATGGTCGTGACGGCAACAATTAAATCGGATTGATAAAACCAACCTATTAATTTAAAGAATGAAATAGAAAGGTGCGAAAATTTTTTGCACCTTTCTATTTCTGTGATAACTCTATTCCGAGATATTTCGTATAAATGCTAGAATCTACGTACGACTATATTAAGTATTGGAGTTAATTTATGAAAATTAGGCATTTTTCAAGGGCGATTTTCGTGTCCTGCCTGATGTTTGCATTTGTATTTGCAAACCTCGCGCAGGAAATGAAATTGCCCGAAGGCGTTAAAAAGATCACAACTGTAGAGGGAATTACCGAATATCAGCTGGACAATGGATTGAAAGTTTTGCTATTTCCCGACAATACAAAACAGACAATTACGGTAAATGTGACGTATCTCGTCGGTTCGCGTCACGAAAATTATGGCGAAACCGGGATGGCGCATCTCCTCGAACATCTTGTTTTTAAGGGTACGCCAAAGCATCCAAATATCCCTGCGGAATTAACTTCGCACGGTGCAAGTCCGAACGGCACGACCAACTCGGACCGGACAAACTACTTCGAAACATTTTCCGCGAATGACGAAAATTTGAATTGGGCTTTGGATCTTGAATCAGATCGAATGGTCAATTCATTTATTGCGAAAAAGGATTTGGATTCAGAATTTTCAGTTGTCCGAAACGAATTGGAATCGGGTGAGAATAGCCCTTTCCGCGTGCTATTCCAACGCAGCCTTGCGGTGGCATACGATTGGCACAATTACGGAAAATCAACAATTGGAGCCCGTTCGGATGTTGAAAATGTTCCGATCGATCGACTTCAGGCGTTTTATAAAAAATACTATCAGCCCGATAACGCAGTTTTGCTGGTTGCCGGTAAATTTGATGAAGCGAAAACATTGGGCCTGATCAAACAATATTTTGGACCGATTCCGAGACCCGAACGAAAACTCCAACCTAATTATACGGTCGAACCAACCCAGGATGGAGAAAGAAGTGTAACGGTTCGAAGAGTTGGCGATATCCAGATGCTGGGAACGAGCTATCATGTTCCGCCGGCATCCCATCCGGAAGCACCTGCTGTTGAAATTGCAGCACAGGTTTTGGCGGACACGCCTTCCGGTAGACTCTACAAGAATTTGGTTGAAACTAAGAAAGCAGTAGGTGTCGGCAATATTAATTTTGAATTCAAGGAGCCGAGTTTTCTGATGTTTATCGCGCAGGTAAGCAAGGAAGGATCAATCGAGGTAGCAAAAGATGCGATGATCGAAACGATCGAATCCTCAGGGGTCAAGGCGGCAACCAAAGAAGAGGTTGATCGCGCCAAAGCTTCTGCGCTAAAGAATATCGAGCTAACGCTGAACGATCCAAACAGGGTCGGTTTAGGAATGAGCGAATTTGTAGCTCAAGGCGACTGGAGATTATTTTTCCTTTATCGTGACCGCCTTGAAAAAGTGACCCCCGAAGATGTAACGTCGGTGGCGAAGAAATATTTCAAACCTTCGAATCGCACGTTGGCGATGTTTATCCCAACTGAAAAGCCGGATAGAGCTGAGATTCCGAAGGTAACGGACAGCGAAATTACCGCGATGGTAGAAGGCTATAAAGGAAAAGAATCCGTTGCTGCGGGAGAAGAGTTTGATCCATCACCGGCTAATATTGATTCAAGAACCACAAGAACTACGATCGGCGGTTTAAAGGTCGCATACCTTCCGAAGGAGAATCGCGGCGATACGGTTTTTGCGAGAATGAGTCTTCGTTTCGGAAACGAACAGACTTTGATGAATCGCGCAACTGCAGGGAGTTTTGCAGGACGGCTGCTGTTGCGGGGTACGAAGAACAAAACTCGTCAGCAAATCCAAGATGAATTTGATCGTTTGAAAGCGCGGGTAAATGTTTCGGGTTCGGCGACTGGCGCAATCGTTTCAATTGAAAGTAACCGCCAAAACCTACCGGCCGTATTAAGGCTCGTTGCGGAGATACTGAAAGAACCCGCATTTCCCGAAAACGAGTTTACCTTGATGAAGGAACAAAGCTTAACCGGACTCGAAAGTCAGCGAAGTGAACCCACGAATGTTGCGATCTATGCAATGCAAAAGCAATTTAACCGGTATAAGAAAGGTGACCCTCGCTACAACGGAACTTTGGACGAAGACATTGCCGATACAAAAGCGGTTACGCTTCAACAGGTAAAAGATTTCTACAAAGATTTTTATGGCGCTTCACATGGCGAACTTGCGATTGTCGGTGATTTCGATCCGAAAGTTATTACGCCCGTCGTAAATGAACTCTTTGGAAATTGGAAAAGCCCTGGCAAATACGAAAGACTGGGAAATACGTTTGCGGTGATTCCGCCTGTGAATCAAACCTTTGAAACGCCGGATAAAGCAAATGCGTTTTTCATTGCTCGTCTTGACGTCAAACTTCGTGACGATAATCCTGATTACCCGGCGTTGCACCTTGGTAACTATATGCTTGGAGGCGGGTTCTTGAATTCGCGCCTGGCAACCAGGATTCGCCAGAAAGACGGTTTGAGTTATGGCGTAGGTTCGAATTTCAACGCAGATTCGCTTGACGAAAACGGTGTATTTGTAGCAAACGCGATCTATGCACCGCAAAACGTTACAAAGCTAGAAGAGGCTTTTAAGGATGAGATCACTAAGGCAACAACCGAGGGTTTCACCAAGGAAGAGGTTGACGCGGCGAAGAAAGGATTATTACTCGCAGCACAACGTCAACGAGCTTCGGATACGGGGTTAGCCGGAGCTTTAACTAACGATCTGTTTCTTGGCAGAACATTTAAATGGGATGCTGATTTTGAACAGAAACTGAATGCCGTAACGGTCGAACAAGTAAACGCAGCCATGAAGAAATACATCACGGTCGATAAGATCTCGATCTTTAAGGCGGGTGACTTCGCAAAGGTGAAAGCGAGTCAATAACTACATACTGGACATGTTCTCTTCAGGGTGTGAATTTTCACACCCTTTTTTGTCTTAAAGTAGCTGTCTAACGCCGCCGCTTTCTCAAAACTGCTAAAACCTCATTAAGTTTTATTTCTTTTTCAACCAGCATAACCATAAAGAAATAAAGCACGTCCGCCGCCTCCGCTTTAAAAAGCTTGTCGTCGGAATCTTTTGCTTCAATTGCCAGCTCGAATGATTCTTCACCAAATTTTTTGACGATATAGTTCACTCCGCGGACAAACATTCTTGATGTGTATGAAGATTTTTTCGGGTTTTCCTTCCGGTCAACGATTATCTTTTCGAGCTCGAGAAGGAAATTTTCCGGTTTGTTTTTTTCCTTGAAGCAAGTGTCGGTTCCTGTGTGGCATGTAGGTCCTTTAGGGTCTGCTTTTATCAATAAAGTATCGCGGTCACAATCAACTAAGATTTCTTTGACTTCCAAAAAATTGCCGCTCTGTTCTCCTTTTGTCCACAGTTCTTTTCGCGAGCGGGAAAAAAAAGTAACAAGGCCGGTTTTTTTTGTCTTCTTCAGCGCTTTACGGTTCATAAACCCAAGCATCAATACCTTGTTTGTAACCATATCCTGTACGATCGCCGGCACAAGACCGTCCGCATATTTCTCAAAATCTGGTTTCATAATTCAATTGTTGCTAAATACGTCGTTCTTAGATTCTGACTGTTATATTTCGCGCGTTTAGATAGTTCTTCAAATCCGGAATCTCAATTTCCCGAAAGTGAAAAATGCTGGCAGCGAGTGCGGCATCGGCTTTGCCTTCCGTGAATGCTTCGACAAAATGTTCTTCATTTCCGGCGCCGCCCGAAGCGATCACGGGAACATTTATGCTTTCCGAAACTCTGCGAGTCAGATCGATTTCAAAGCCTTCCCTTGTCCCGTCAGCATTCATTGAGGTCAAAAGAATTTCACCGGCACCGGAATTCACTCCGCGTTTTATTGTTTGAAACACATTAAGATCCGTTTTTATGCGGCCGCCATTTAAAAACACTTTCCAATCATCATTGACCAATCCGGCATCGACAGCAAAGACAATGCATTGTGAGCCAAAATTCTTCGCACCATCGGTTAGAATCTGAGGATCCTGAACGGCGGCCGAATTGATCGAAACCTTATCCGCGCCTGCTTCGAGCAGAAATTCGATGTCCCCGATCGAGGTAATTCCGCCGCCGACCGTAAAAGGAATATTTATCTCCGCCGCAATTTGTTTTACAAGTTGTGATAGGGTCCTGCGCTTCTCATTAGTCGCTGTGATATCCAAAAATACAAGCTCATCCGCACCTTGTTCGGAATACAATTTCCCCAGCTCAACCGCATCGCCCGCATCACGCAGATTTGCAAAATTTGTTCCTTTAACCGTGCGTCCATCTTTAACATCAAGACAGGGAATTATTCGTTTTGCTAACATTATTTTATATCAGTATCGCTTGCCATACTGATTTTCAATTTCTTCCTTCTGTGGCAAATTTTCCTTGGCTTAATTTTGTCAAATTAATTCTGTCTTCATAGATCGCCTTGCCGATTATGACCCCGGAACACCCTATTTTTTCCAGTTCAGCTATCTCGTCAATTGACTCAACTCCGCCTGAAGCAATCAATTGAAGTCGGGGTAGATGCGCTAGAATATTTCTATAGAGGCTTTGCGCAGAACCTTCCAAGAGCCCGTCTCTACTAATGTCCGTAACAAACACTTTATGAACACCTTGGGCATAGTATTTTTTCAGAAACGGCACTATCTCGAATTCGGTTGTCGTCTGCCATCCATCTATCGCAACCTTTCCATTTTTGACATCCGCGCCGAGGAGGATCTTTTCGCCGCCATATTTCTTCAACCAACCGGCAAATTTTTCCGGTTCTTTGACCGCAACACTCCCAATACCCGCCATCTCTGCCCCAGCATCAAAGACAGATTTTATATCTTCATTTGTTTTGATTCCCCCGCCGAAATCAATCGTCAGTGCTGTATTAGAAGCGATCTCCTCAAGCACTTTTATGTTTGTGACTTTCCCAATTCTTGCCCCGTCTAAATCTACGATGTGTAATCGCTTTATTCCCTGCCCTTCAAAATCCTTAGCGACATCGAGTGGATTTTCGTTATAGATCTTCTTCTGCGAAAAATCACCTTGTTTTAGTCGTACGCATTTTCCTTCGATCACATCAATTGCCGGGATTATTTCGATCATATTTTAATTTTTCACGCAAAAGTTTCTTTAACATTAATGATTCTAGACATTTTTCCGCAGTGTTCACAACGCCAAAAAGTTCTCCAAAATCCTCTCGCCGACGTCACCGGATTTCTCCGTGTGAAACTGCACGGCATAAAAATTCTTGTAATGAATGGCCGCAGAAAACGTCAAATCGTAATTGCACTTGGCAACTGTAGCTTTTCCGCCCTCTACATAAAAACCGTGGACAAAATAGACGTAAGAATTTTCTTCCACATTATGAAATAGCTCGCCCCTTAGTTCGTAGATTTGATTCCACCCGATGTGTGGAATTTTCACTTCTTCGGAACGAAAGACTTTCACGTCGTACGGAAGCAAACCCAAACATCGCGTATCGTTTTCTTCAGAATAGTTGCATAAAAGCTGCATCCCCAAACAAATCCCTAAAACCGGCTGTGAAAGTGATGTTATTAAGGTGTCCAAGTTCCGCTCGCGTAAATATCTCATTGCGGTCGACGCTTCGCCTACGCCGGGAAAAATCACCTTATCAGCCGAACGCAATATCTCGATGTCATCAGAAACCACGGAATCGACACCAATACGATCAAGGGCATTTTTAACCGAACCAATGTTGCCGGCGTTATATTTTAAGATCCCGACTTTCATAACAACAGAAAAGGAAATGGAAAAAAGAAAAATCGATACATATTTTCAGCTTGCACTCTTGAATTACAATTGTCCCTTTGTCGACGGCAATCTATTACTCTCTACATCACGTTTGACCGCCATTTTTACTGCCTTTGCGAATGCCTTAAAAATCGCCTCGATCTTGTGATGCTCTATGCTGCCTTCCGCCTTAATGTTCAGATTGCACAAGGCTTTATCGCTAAACGACTTGAAAAAATGAAAAAACATCTCGGTCGGCATTTCACCTATTTTTTCACGTTTGAATTCGGCATTCCATTCACACCAATTTCGTCCGCCGAAATCGAGCGCGACCTGGGCCAAACAATCGTCCATTGGCAAGCAGAAGCCGTAGCGTTCCATACCACGTTTATCGTGTAAAACCTTGGAAAACGCTTCGCCCAAAGTTATTGCAACATCCTCAATCGTGTGGTGTTCGTCGACGTGAAGATCACCCTTTGCGATTATTTTTAGATCTACTTCGCCATGCCGGGAAATTTGCTCGAGCATATGATCGAAGAATGCGATGCCCGTCGAGATCTCCGCAATTCCCTTTCCATCCAAATTGAGATCGATTGCAATATCCGTCTCGTTTGTTGATCGGCGATGCGAAACTTTTCTTTCAGGAAGTTTCAAAAATTCATAAATCTCCTTCCAGCTCTTTGCAAGGAGAGAAACGGTCTCGCCGGTTTGCGGTACAGTGAAGTTTTCGTTTTTGAAGAAGATCGCTTTCGACCGTAAATTTTCTGCAAGCTGAATATCCGAAATTCTGTCTCCGATAACAAAAGAATTCTCGAGGTCGTAATCACCATCGATATATTTTGTCAATAATCCGATGTTTGGTTTCCGCGTCGACGCATTTTCCTTTTCAAAGGTTCGGTCGATAAGCACTTCAGAAAAGGTTATACCTTCGTTCTCTAATGTCCCGATAACAAAATTATGAACCGGAAAAAACGTTTCCTCTGGAAATGAATCGGTTCCCAAACCATCTTGATTAGTGACCATGACGAGTTGATAATCCAATTCATTCGCAATCTTGCCAAGGTACGTGAACACATTTGGCAAAAATCTAAGTTTGGAGAAATTATCGATCTGATAATCCTCCGGCTCATAGATGATCGTCCCGTCACGGTCTATAAACAAAACTTTTTTCATAAACTTGTTTCGTCTGCGAAGTAAAAGAAGAAAGCCGAAAAAGGAATTAAGATAAAAAGATATTTTTCTTGTGGTTTATCTTCCTTTACTTATCTAATTTCTTTCTTTTGCGACGTTTCGTCATATTTCGCTGTTGATAATTCCTCAATGATCTCAACAAAATGTCATTCTCGTAGGAGGTTCCAATAGTAAGTCTCAAACAACCTTCACACATCTCGACATTATTTCGGTTTCGCACGACGATTTTATCGCGAACCAGGTGACGATAGATTTCGAGGGCATCAATTGTTTTTACCAAAACAAAATTTGCGTCGCTCGGATAAATCCTCGTTATGATTTCCAAACTTGATAGATTATCGATTAGTTTTCTACGTTCTGAAATTATTTTCTCAGTTGTCTCCTCCACTTGGCATCTATTTTCCAATGCTTTCAAAACCTCGTCCTGTGCAATTTTTGAAACATTGTAAGGCGGCTTTACTTTGTTGAATAATTCAATTAGTTCGGAATTCGCAAAAGCCAGTCCGATGCGCAACCCCGCCAATGCCCATGCCTTGGAAAATGTCTGCAATACGACGATATTCTTAAAGTCATTGATCTTCGAAATAAAAGATTCTTCGCGTGAAAACTGTATATACGCTTCGTCTATCACTACTATTCCCTTGAAAACTTGAGACAAATCCAAAATTGTCTTTCGGCTCATGCTATTTCCCGTCGGATTATTGGGTGAACAAATAAAAATCAGCTTTGTATTTGCATCAATCACATTCTTTATGGCACAAGGATCAAGGTCAAAATCATTATTTAAATTGGCGCTTCGAATCTCAACATCATTGATTTCGGCCGAAACTTTGTACATTCCATATGTCGGCGGGCAGACTACGATATTATCTCTTCTTGGTTCGCAAAAAATGCGAAATAGAAGATCGATCGCCTCATCGCTTCCGTTTCCGACAAAAATTTCGTCCATTTCGACTGCATTCAAAACCGCAACTTTTTCTTTGATTCTTAGTTGCAGAGGGTCAGGATAACGATGATAGTTTGTCTCGAGAGGCGAACCGAAGCTGTTCTCATTCGCGTCAAGAAAAATATTAGCAGATCCTGTAAATTCCTTTCGTGCCGAAGAATACGGGGTTAAGCGTTTGACGTTTTCTCTGACCAAGTTTTGTAAGCTGAAACTCATAAGATTCTTGCTCGCGAAGAAAGCGAAATGACGCTGAAAATATGGAATGGATCCTTACCAGCAATAAAAGTATTTCAACGGGATTTTTCGATTTTCGGAATCCAAATCTAAAATCTTCCATTTTATTCTTTCCATTTCTCTCAAAAAAAGGCTGTATTCATTTGTGAGCATCTATGGTTAATTCTTTGATTCGCTTCAAGCGTAATGTGATAGCGTTTCTGTGTGCCTGCAATTGCTCAGCTTCCGCCATCAATTCAATTGTTCTTCCCAAATTCATCATTCCGTTCTCGGTTAATTTTTGAAAGGTGATTTTTTTTACAAACGAATCGAGTGAAACGCCGCTATAACTTTTTGCATAACCATTTGTCGGCAAAGTGTGATTCGTTCCTGAAGCATAATCGCCCGCAGATTCGCACGAATAATTTCCTATAAAAACCGAACCCGCATTCGTAACTTTTTCCGCTATTTCTTCAGCATTATCAGTTGCTAAGACAAGATGTTCAGCCGCGTATTCATTTAATAGCTCGATCGCTGTTTTCTCGTCTTCAACCAGGATCGCTATTGAATTTTCGAGGGCCTTTTCAGCAATTTCTCTGCGCGGCAAAACTGCTAACTGTTTTTCAATTTCCAAATTCGCTCTTTCAATTACCTCTTTGATCGTTGAAACGAGAAGAACCTGACTGTCCGCACCATGTTCCGCCTGCGAAAGCAGATCCGCGGCAACGAATTCCGGTATCGAAGTTTCGTCAGCAAAAACTGCGACTTCCGAGGGTCCGGCGGGCATATCAATTGCAGTTCCTTGCTGCGAAACAATTTGTTTTGCGCAAGTTACGAATTGGTTTCCAGGGCCGAATATTTTGTACACACCGGGCACTGTTTCTGTCCCGTAGCAAAGCGCACCGATCGCTTGAACACCACCGATCTTAAAAAATTTTGTAACGCCGCAAAGTTTCGCTGTGTAAAGAATTGCATCATTGATTTTTCCATTTTGATCGGGCGGGGAGCACATAATGATCTCATTGCAGCCCGCAATATTTGCAGGGACCGCGAGCATCAAAACGGTTGAAAAAAGCGGAGCAGTTCCACCCGGAACATATAACCCTACTCGTTCGATCGGAACACTTTTTCTCCAGCAAAAAACCCCTTTGGTGGTTTCGATCTTTTGCTTAATATCAATTTGTGCTGTGTGGAATTTTTCAATATTAGATTTCGCGTGTTTGATCGCGCCTTTCAGCTCCTCAGAAACATTGGCTTCTGCGCCGGCGAATTCATCGCTGCTAACGGAGAAATCATTAAGCAAAACGCCGTCAAATTCTTTGGTATATCGCTGCACAGCTGAATCGCCTTCCCGCCTAACCTCGTTTAGTACTGCAGAAACGGTGCGTTCCAATTCCTTTGTATCAAAAACCGGGCGCGCCAAGATTTCCTGCCAGATTTCTCTTTTTGGATTTTCGACGAATTTCATCATGGTTACTGAATCATCTGATCGATCGAAAGCACGAGAATTCCTTCCGCACCTTCGCTCTTTAAGTTTTCAACTACTTCCCAGAAATCATCTTCCTTTATTACAGAATGCACCGAACTCCAATTGCCTTCCGCCAATGGCAAGACGGAAGGGCTGCGCATACCTGGCAAGATCTCAATGATCTTGTCAAGTTTTTCATTCGGCGCATTCAACAATACGTATTTGTTTTCTTTTGCCGATTTTCCGGCTTTGATTCGAAAAAGAAGCTTGTTGAGGATCATTTGCAGATCCTCGGGCAGATTATTTCGCGCTATTAAAACCGCCTCCGATCTCATTACGGTTTCTACCTCTTCCAAGCCATTTGTAAAAAGTGTGCTGCCGGAGCTAACCAGATCACAAACTGCATCGGCCAAGCCGATAGATGGCGCGATTTCTACCGAGCCGCTGATCGTATGGAGTTCAGCCTCTATTCCGGCTTCTTCTAGAAAATTTGCCAAAATTACCGGATAACTAGTAGCTATTCGCATACCGCTAAAATCCTTTATGCTTTTGTAATCAGATGATTTTGGCAGTGCAAGCGAAAGCCGGCATTTGCCGAAACCAAGTTTTTCGACAGTATTTACATCGCAGCCTTTTTCCGCCAGAATGTTTTCACCGATTATTCCAATATCAGCTACGGAATCCGCAACATATTGCGGAATGTCGTCGTCACGAAGGAAAAATATCTCAAGCGGAAAATTATTTGCGGTCGACCTTAATTTTCCAAGCCCATTTCCGAAGCCTATCCCGCACTTCTTAAGAAGCGCGATCGAATCTTCGCTCAGGCGTCCGGATCTTTGAATCGCTATTTTTATATTGTTGGTCATTTCAATAAAAACAAAAAAACGTGAACATAATTCTTAAGTTCACGCTTTGAAACTAATTTTATCCGATGATTTTCTAAACTGAGATTAGTTGGCGTGATGTGAATCGTGCCAATGATGATGGATTTTGTAACGATTTTTAAAAGTCGCTTTCATTACGTTTAGCTATTAAACACTTTTCGCGAATCTTTTTGCAAGCAAGGCGAAAAGTTTTATACTTAAAAACTTAACTTTTGAGATATGGAAGAATTGGAAAAGGAAAAATTTTTGCGTGCGTTTGGCAAGCGGGCCCAACGATGTTTTGGATGTTTCGTAGCTTACCATTTTAAAGATATGTATTTGGGTGAAGATGCTTCGTATTACTGCGAGCATTGTAAGGACGATACGATGTTTCATTTTGACCAATTTGTTCAGCTTTTGGATATTTCAAAACTGCGAGAGAGCAAAGGAACTCACAATCTCGATTGATTTCCCGTAGACCGCGGATGAAGAAAGTTACCCTCCAAATTGAAACAGCCTACGACCGCGAGACAATAACACTTGACCGTGAAATAACAATTGGTCGAAGTGATGCGGCGGATGTTGTTCTTGACGATCCCGGGTTATCACGCGTGAACACCACGATTTTTCGTGATGAACGTGAGGTCGTGATTGTCGATGAAAATTCGAGCAACGGCACATTCCTAAACGGTAAACGACTAGGTGTCGAACCAAAAATATTATTTGACGGCGATGAGATCTCTCTTGGAAGCGCAACCCGAATAAAAGTTTCGATCGGGGATGCGGCGGTTTCCCGACCGGCGAAGGAAGCAGTTGAAACACTGCAATCGGCGGACATGAGATCCCGAGGTGCTGCACCATCTTCGCCGGCCATTCCAAGCAAACTGCCAGCCGCTACTCCCAATACGATCGGGCAAAAGAAAGAGACGCCGTTGGTTTTGATAGTTGCGGTGCTTTCTACCTTCGGGATTATTTTTCTTGCATTGATCGCGATTTTAGTTACGACATATGTTGATCCGGGTGATCGGCAAACCACTCAAACCTCGACGCCGAAGAGTAATCCGCAAGCCAGGATTCCGATTCGTGTAATTGACCCGCTTCCCGGAAAAGAAGACGAAAGTTTAGACGAGCTGACACAATATTGGGAGGTTCAGGAAAAGGAAGTTGAAGCCACCGATCTTGCGGACATTTCGAGCTCGGAAAATAATTTGCCGGAGGAAGAGGATTTTAATGTCAGTGTTGATTTTTGGAAGAGCAAAAGAGAGATCGCTTTGGCGGCGCGAAATGCGGCGACGGGAAATGATCCCCCGGGAACAAAAGTTCCGCGCGAACTGTATGGCGATGGCGTGGTAAAACAAACGGCAAAAATCCGGGAGATGCAGCAGGAAGGCTATCAGATTCCGATGGATTTTGCCGATTTAGCGGCGAAACGAAAAGCGGGACAATTGGTAGAGCTCAAGATGGCAACAGATTACTGGGTTTTGGAAGTCGGCGGCAGTTCGACTACCGGTCCATTCACAACGTTTGATTTTGATACCGGAATAAATTCGCCCGTCGCGGTGTCAGGTTCGAGCGATTTCAACACCCTTTTGGATCTTGCATCTAATTTTTCAGGTATGAAATATGATATTGCAAATCCCGATCATCGCCGGCAGATGAAAATTCGCTTATTACGTATGTTTCATCCGAGGGCAAAACCGATCTTGATCAGACTTGCACAGGCTTATTACGAAAAATTCCAGCGTCCGCTCCGAGTCACTTCGCTTTCGCGATCGATGGAATATCAAATTAGTTTGAATAAGAACAATCCAAATTCGTTTAAGGTTCGCGGTCCCGGGAGCACTCCGCCGCACACATCAGGATGTGCCTTTGATCTGGCAAGAAAACATATGACCGCGGAAGAGCAGAATTTTATGATGGATGAGCTCGCGAAGATGGAGCGAGAAGGCGTCCTTGACGCACTTCGTGAAGGAAATTTAAACGCATGTTTCCACGTGTTTATTTACGACGATGGTGTTGCACCAAATATATAGGATCAATTAGAATCTGCGGCTTTTTTTTCGCAGGTAAAGATCGTCGCAGAATTGATGCGCACGGGTTCTTTCGGTTTTTCTCCATCGACCGGCATCTTATTTATTGTTTCGACCACGTCCATCCCACTTGTAACCTTTCCAAACGCGGCAAATTTTCCATCGAGACCCGGATAATCCGTAAGCAAAATAAAGAAATTTGTCGACGCAGTATTTGGTTCGTCGCCGCGAGCCATCGAAACTATTCCTATTTCGTGCTTTATAAGGTTCGGTTCATCCGCGATTTTGCGGGACGCGCGCCATTTAATGTCATTTGTCGCGTTTTCGTTTGTCCAAAGATCTCCGCCCTGAATCACAAAATTCGGCACGATTCGGCTAAACGTCGTATTTTCTAATGCTTTTATTGAGACCAGATTCAGGAAGTTTCTAACCGTATTTGGCGCACTTTCCGGAAACATCTCAAGCAGAATATCGCCTCGTCCTGTCGTGAGTTTTACGCATTTGGTTGCCATTGTTTCAACGGTTACGTCGTCAAATGGCTCGGGTATTCGTGCCGGTTCTTCCGGACGTGAATTCGCTTTCTTGACAGGTTTCTTTTCGATGTCGGATTTGTCGTCGGGCGGAGTTTGCTGAGCGTAGCCTAATGAAGAAAACGCAACTAGCGCATAAATGACAACAAAAATAGTGTGAAACTTTCTTGACATATATTTTTCTTAAAATACAGGAGAATCTCTTGAGAATTCTATTTATTTGAGACCTATACTTCAAATCTTTGAGTAAACGGCCGACAAAGAAGTTGTACTTGAACTGCAGGGGCGTCAATTCTTCGGAGGAGCTTTGCGTGGAATAAGTTTAATTCTTAAACTAAGACAATGTCCGAGAGCAAAGGCAAATCACCTTCACATCAAAAGACTAACTTTACGGGGCTTGCAAGGCGTCTGAGCCGTCTGCCAACGGAAGAAAAAAAGGTTTCGCTTGAGATGAGCGCTTCGCTCGCTGCAGTTTCGCTTAAAGTAAGCCGCGAATTTGTTGAGGCCGTTCCTAAGGCGACGAAGATCTTAAACGCGGATAATTTGCGTCACTGGGCGGAGATGGGACGCAGAGTGGCGATGGCGGATGCCGAATTGGGTGTCGCATATTTTGCCAGGGGCGTAAGCGATTTAAGGAATATCCCTGCCAAAGCGCGTTCGCTTATTTTTCAAATCTGCACGCGGCAACTCATTTTATCCAGCTCAATTGCTCTCGAAACCTATAAGCTAATGCCGACCCTTGCAAAAGGAATCACAGAGAAGGAACTTCTCACCGATATCCTCAAACTTGCATCTGAAATTGCGAATCGCTCCGCAAAACATTCCGCGGATTTCCTCAAGGACACACCGGAGGTCGTACAAGCTCTTGAGAATTTTGGTGTAGGCAGTCGAAAAGTCGGTAAGGCTACACTCGATCTTGCGTCACATTTTGCAAGTAGAACGGGCGGTATGACGGCCGACCTTTGGTCTTCCTTACCACAGGTTTTTCAGAAACTTTCGGCCGATAATGCGATCCGTCTGATGCGGAAAGCAAAGATCTTCCTGGAATTCGGAGGAAGTGTCACACTCCATTTTGTGACGTCAGGCAGCAGGATGCTTGAGAGTTTTGAAGCGGTTTTTGATGATTGGTGTGAGGTCATTGAGAAATTCGCTGAGCACGGAAACGCGGTGCTGATTTCGTTTTTGCGTTCAAGTCCGAATTTTTTTGGACGCATTGCAAAACTCAAAAACAAAGAAGACGCCGAAAAGATTTCCTCACGAGTGTTGCGCCTTGTCCACGAGATCGCCGAAACAGATGCCGAAAGTGCGCTGGCTGCTTTTCGTTCGAGCGGGAAAGCGCTGGAGAAAGTTTCGCTTGCACAATTCGAAGAATGGGTGGAAACGGGAATCGCAACCAAACAGGATGTTTCCGCGAAGGCACGGCGATCTTTTTTTGCACTCGAAACGCGAGGGTCAAACGAGCTCTTGCAGGAAGCGCAAAATGGTTTGCCGCTCGAGAATATTCAAACGGTTTTAAGAATTTACGTCGAAGGTCTCACCGGAAAAGAAATCGAGATCGCACCGCTTTCGGCGATGCCGCAGGAATCGAGAATCGGCGATGGAAAAACGATCTATCTACCTTCGATCGTCAACGAATTTGGGAGCGACGAGTTAGACTTTCGTTTGTATAAAGTGCTTGCCGCCCATGGTGCCGGACAAATCGAATTCGATACATTTGCGGTAAATACCCCGGGCTTAAAAGCTGCATTTACCGAGCTTAACTCTCTTTATGAAGCATCCGCCGAACAAATCGATGCATTTTCGCTCGCCGGATATATTGAGGAAGTTCAAAAAGGAGAATCCGCACTTTCGGAAGAGGAATTCCGGAAGAACTTTGAAAAGAAGCGGAGGAGAGTGCCGAAGAATCCCGATTATAATTCTGTGCTAAAAGTGTTCCCTGAGTCCCATCTCGCACGGAAGATCTTTGGGACGATGGAAAACGCGCGGATCGATGCGCGTTTGCGTAAGACCTATCGGGGGCTCGTGAAAGATCTTGATTTAATGCAGAGTTTTCTTGGCGAGCGACGACCTTATATTTTTGATCTTCCTATGCATCAGGTGCCTTTTGAACTGCTTTTTCAAATCACAATGTGCGGCGGGGCAACCGATGACGCACGCCATTTTTATGGACAAATAGTTTCGGAAATTGAATCTGTAATTGAAAGTTATCTACAAATAGAAAATGCAGATGTCGCGGATTCATTGATCGCGACCAGCCGGGTTTACGGTTTGTTTCAAAATATTTCGCCTGAGGAAACTCAACCCGAGAAAACGGAGGAGACACCCGAAGAAGGAGAATATTCTGAATCTGATGCCGAAGGTGAAGCCGCAATTGAGTCTAAAGAAAAGCGCAAAGAAAAAACTAAAGAGACTGAAGATATTCGCGACCTCTTCAGTGCCTGGAATAGTTCGGACGATGACCAAGATGATCCGCAAGATGCTCAGGGTGCTGAAAACTGGGCGTTTAACGAAATGCCCGAGCAGCCGCTTGAAGCCGGCGATGAAGCTTTTTCATATGACGAATGGGATAGGGAACTTGCAGATTTTCGTACGGGTTGGTGCCGGGTAATTGAGAAGAAAGTGCGAAAAGGCGACCGCAATTTTGTCGAACTCGCGCGGAGCCGTTATCGCGGTGTGATCTCATCCGTTCGTCATCAGTTTCAATTGCTTAAGCCCGAGAATTTGACGCGAATAAATCGCGAGCTCGACGGAGAGGAATATGACCTGAATGCGGTCGTCGATTATGTAGTCGATCGCCGTGCCGACGGGATGCAATCCGAAAGACTTTACACGAAGCGACTTAGACGAGAACGCGATGTTGCGGTTTCGTTATTGCTCGACCAATCCTCATCCACGGCCCGTACGATCACGAGGAATCCGCTCCAGCCATACACACATCCGGGAAGGCGCATTATCGAAATTGAAAAGGAAGGATTGGTTTTGATGAGCGAAGCGCTTGAAGCGGTCGGCGATATTTATTCGATCAATGGATTTACTTCCGAAGGAAGGCGAAACGTAAAATTCTACGTCGTAAAAGACTTTAATGAAAAATATTCCGAAGAGATCGAACGGCGGATCGGTGGGATCACGTTTCAAAACAATACTCGTCTGGGTGCGGCGATCCGCCACGCAGCCGCTAAATTATTAGGTCAGGAATCGCGCACAAAACTTTTGATTATCCTGACTGACGGGCGACCGTATGACCATGATTACGGTGACGCGAAGTATGCGAAAGAAGATGTTCGTGAGGCTTTAACCGAGGCACGCATGAGCGGGATAACTCCTTTTTGTATAACGATCGATCGGGATTCCGAACAGGAGTTGAAAGATTTATATGGTCAAGTCGGGTACACGATCATTGATGATGTTTTGAGTTTACCGGAGAAACTTCCAAATATATACAGGCGTTTGACGAGCTGAGCGCCGGCTAATTTCCGTTTCCCAGCAACCGCTATCCGCAGGCAAGCAATAACGCAAGCCGAAATAAAACCATACCATGCGGATAAGCCCTAAATCCTTGAAACTCAACTAATCCGAAATAACTTGCATATCTACCTCCAAACGTGCATAGTTAGAGTTTGATAATCCTTCTCTCGCGCATCGACGGTGATGCGCTCGTCTCAAAATAGTTTGACGGCGTTTGGATAGTTCGAGAGTTGGCTGTTTATAATTTACAGAAGCCGCTTTTATGTTAGAGCATCCGGAACCCGATTCTTCGCCGAGACTACCGTTTCTCCGAAAAACAATTCGATTCTAAGCTTCTTTTGAATACCCTTGATTTTTTAAGGGACAAGGTAAGATTTTAAATAAAATGAAACTATATGTAGGAAACATTTCCTTTAGTACAACTGAACAAGATTTAGAAGATATGTTTGGGGAGGTCGGAACAGTTCAATCGGCCAATATAATTACGGACCGTGATACGGGACGCTCGCGCGGATTTGGATTCGTCGAGCTTTCGAGTCAGGAAGAAGGTCAAAATGCCATCGAACAGTTTGATGGCAAAGAAGTAGATGGTCGTGCGCTGAAAGTAAACGAAGCAAAGCCTCGTGAAAACCGCGGTGGCGGTGGCGGTGGCGGACGCGGAGGATACGGCGGCGGCGGCGGCGGCGGCGGTGGTCGCGGCAATCGCTGGTAAATAGCTGCAAGCTCACATCAACAATTACTAATACGAAGTGCCTTTCGACTTGTTTTAGCCGGAAGGCACTTTTTCTTTATTGTCCTCATATTGAAGGACTTCACAATTACAAAAAAATTATTTTCGTTAGGAAACCGGCAACCTGCCGTTATTGTCTGAGACAAGTTCATAAAGTGGTAAAAACCATGGTCTTAACGATTTTGAATTTTAGAAATTATTAAGGATATTTATGACTTTTTCAGATTTGGGATTGACCGCGTCGCTTGTGCGAAAATGCGAGTCCCTCGATTTTACAGACCCTACGCCAATTCAAAAACAGGCAATTCCTGTTATTTTGAAAGGAGAGGATCTTATTGGCTGTGCCGAAACAGGCACGGGAAAAACGGCGGCATTTCTTTTGCCGACGATTCAAAAACTTGCGGCACAAAATGCCCGCGGTGTTCGTGTTTTGATCGTTGCACCGACCCGCGAACTCGTTTCGCAAATCTCGCAAGAATATATAAAATTTGCGAATAACAACCTGCGTTGCGCGAGTATCATCGGCGGCGCTAGCATGAACAAGCAGATCAGCACACTTCGTCGAGGTGTAAACGTAATTATTGCAACGCCCGGACGTCTTCTCGATCACGTAAAACGCGGAACCATAAACCTTTCAAAGGTTGAAACATTGATCCTCGACGAAGCGGATCGAATGCTCGATATGGGATTTTTACCGGCGATCCGTGAAATTTTGAATTTGGTTCCAAAGCAGCGACAAACGCTTCTTTTTTCGGCAACAGTTTCGGATTCGATCAAAAGTCTCGCCTATTCGATTATGGATGAACCGAAGGTTATCGAAGTAAGCAGAGAAAATTTGACTGCAAGGACGGTTGACCAAAAAGCTTATCCTGTCGCAGCAAACTCGAAAACTGCATTGCTGCTAAATTTACTCGAAGCCGACAGCTATGAGCGTGTAATCGTTTTCACACGTACGAAACGGGGCGCCGACCGCATTGCACATATTTTGACAAAGCGGGAAATGCGTGCGAACCGAATTCATTCAAATCGTTCGCAATCGCAGCGAGAAACTGCGCTTCGGGATTTCAAGCACGGTAGGGCAAAAATAATGGTTGCTACCGATATTGCCTCGCGGGGAATTGACGTCGATGCGGTTTCGCACGTAATAAATTATGACGTGCCGGAAGCTCCGGAGGATTACGTTCATCGCGTTGGCCGAACCGGCCGTGCCGGGAATACCGGAAAAGCGATCACATTTGTTTCACCTGTCGAGGAAATGTCGATGAGAGATATCGAAAGACTCACGAAACAAAAGGTCGAACGCGTACTGATGCCCGAATTTGGAGGAAGCGCGTTTATTCCAAATTCCCATAAGAAGCCCCAAGGACGATACGGACGGCGTAGATCGGGAAGATCACTCCGAGCCAGATAGGTCACAAAAGCGAAAGTGTTGATAATTTAACAGATTTTCGCTTTCGTTTCTTTTCAACGCTTGGCATCGACTGAACAAATCCGCATACTTGGGTTTGTGACTGAAACTTTAAAACCAATCGTAGAATTTCGAAAAGTAAATTTCTCGGTCGGAAGTTACCAAATTCTAAAAAACCTTGATCTCGTAATAAACGAGGGCGAGGTTTTTGTGCTTTTAGGCGAATCGGGATGCGGAAAAACCACGACACTAAAGCTAATAAATCGTTTGATAGAGCCGACGAGCGGGGAAGTTTTGGTCGAGGGCAAAGCGACCGCGGCGTGGGACCCGATAAAACTTCGGCGACGAATCGGTTATGTTTTGCAGGAGGCGGGACTTTTTCCGCATTTTGATGTTAAGCGAAATGTTGCGCTGGTGCCTGTTTTGGAGAATTGGGACTCTAAAGATGTGCGCAAACGTACTGACGAGATGCTTTCATTGGTCGGGCTTGAACCAAAGCGATTTGCAGATCGATTTCCTAGCGAGCTCTCCGGCGGTCAAAGACAGAGAATCGGTGTAGCAAGAGCTCTGGCGGCTGATCCTGATTTGCTGCTTTTAGACGAACCTTTTGGAGCGCTCGATGCGATCACGCGAAGCCATTTACAAAAGGAATTTGTAAAGCTTGTAAAAGAAATCGGGAAAACGGCGGTTTTTGTTACCCACGATCTTCAGGAAGCATTCGCACTCGGGACAAGAATTTGTCTGATTGATAAAGGAGAAATTGCTTTGGTCGAAACGCCTGAGAATTTTCGGAAAAGTGAGTTGCCGCTTGTTCGAGAATATCTGGATACTTTGGTGTCATGAAGGAATTTAAACGCAGAGAACGCAGAGAAATTTTAACACGGATGTAGGGGACTATTTCTATTGTTAAATTCTATAAAATCCCTGTAAATCCCCTTTATCCCTGTTGAAAAAATGCAGAAAAATCTCTGCGTCCTCCGCGTTCTCGGCGGTAAAAATCTTTTATGAATCTATTTGAATTCATACAGCGAAACTGGTTTGAGATTCTTGTGTTAACCCGCGAGCATGTTTTTCTCGTATTTGTTTCGACCGCAGTTGCGGTTCTTGCAGGCGTTCCGCTCGGGATCTTTTTGACCCGGAAAAAATCTTTGCAAACGCCGATCCTGGGATTTGCAAATATTATGCAGACCGTTCCTTCGCTCGCGCTTTTTGGACTGCTCATCCCTATCTCGTTTATCGGTATTGGTGTGACCCCAGCGATCATAGCACTTGCGCTTTACGCACTTCTGCCCGTAATTAGAAATACGGTTACCGGCATTTCCGGGATCGATTCCAAAATAAAAGAAGCAGCGACCGCGATGGGGATGACAGATTTGCAGATCCTGCGCCAAGTAGAACTGCCGCTCGCCATGCCTGTAATTTTGACGGGAATTCGTGTTGCGGTGGTGATTTCCGTCGGCGTTGCGACGATTGCAGCCGCGATCGGAGCCGGTGGACTCGGGACTTATATCTTTCGCGGGCTTCGGCAAAATAATAATAATTTGATTCTTGCCGGTGCAATATTTTCAGCTCTTCTCGCATTACTGGCAGATTTCGGTTTGGGACAAATTGCAAAGCTTTATGAGCCGAAGAGTTCGCAAAACGTTGCGGGGCAAACCCGTCGGAAAGTTGTGGCGTTTGGTTCGATAGGCGTGATTGTTGTACTCGTCAGTGTCAGCTTAGTTTCAAATTTCAGATCCGGAATTTCAAATTTTCAAACGAATTCTTCCCAAAACATTCGCATCGGCTCAAAAGATTTTACTGAGTCTGTGATTTTAGCGGAAATTTTAGCACAGACTCTTGAGAAAAAAGGCTTAGAGGTTGAGCGCAAATTAGAACTCGGCGGAAATCTTACACACGATGGATTAACGTCCAATCAAATAGACGTTTATCCCGAATACACCGGAACCGCTTTTACAGCGATCTTAAAAAATAAACCGATCACAAATCCGCAGGAAGTTTACGATAAAACCAAGCAGCAATATGAAGAAAAGTTTGGCTTGACGATAAGCCCGCCGCTTGGGTTTGCAAATGATTTTGCGATTCTGGTGCGCGGCGACGTGGCGATGAAGAATAATTTAAAAACTATTTCCGATGCCGTAAGTATTGCAAAAAATTGGCAAGCAGGATTTGGTCAGGATTTTATGTCACGTGCGGACGGCTATGATGGATTCCGCAAAATGTATGGCATTAATTTTGTTAGACAGCCGCGCGAAATGGATCTTGCCTTGACCTACCGGGCTTTGGCTTCTGGCGAACTCGACATCATCGCAGGAAATTCCACTGATGGTTTGATCTCGGCTCTTGACCTTTTTCAATTGAAGGATGACAGACAATATTTTCCGCCTTATCAAGCGGTGTTCGTTGTTCGAAAGGACGCTTTGGAGAAATCAAAAATTTTGCGTGAAACCATGAAAGAGCTGGAAAATAGCATTTCAACAGAAGAAATGCGTAAGCTAAACTATGAAGTCGACGGCAATAATCGTCAGCCGAAAGATGTTGCGAAAGAATGGGTTAGAGCGAAACTTGGTTAGCACAAGGGAATAATCGCGTGACGCATCTGGATTATCTTATTGACATCAATTTTCAGGATAGCATATATTCAAAGAGATGATCATTCGGCTTAAAACACTATTTTTCATGCTTGTGCTCAGCGCGAGCGTATTTTCAGGCACCCCGCTTGGCGATACGAATATGAAAGAAAATGTGTGCCCGATGAAATGCTGCAAGAAGAAATCGGCGAAATCACAAAAACCTAAGGATGCAGATGCGAAATCTCTTTGCCGCGTACTTGTTTGCTTGGAAACTGTTCCGACAAACGCACCGTCGAGTGTGCAAATAAATTTTGCGCCAAATTTTATTGCGTCGGAAAGAATTTCTTTCTTCGAAATCCTTTTTTCAACGGCGCCGAAAGAAGATAGCAAAATAAGCTCTGAAAGCGCCACGCAACCTCGTCAAATCCTACCAAAGTTTATTAAACATCAAAGAATCTTAATCTAGTTTTAAAGTAGAAGTGTGTCTTTTTCAGGCCAATGTGTGCCCGGAAAGAGGCATTTTTGTATTTAAAGTAAATGTTTACCTGTGATGTGTCGAAAGCGCAGACATGAGTTTTGAATTTCAATAACCGATTTCTTAAACATGGGATCAAGAGAAGAATTAGGTTAAAAATTAGACAAAAGAGGGGAGAAAAATGAGTAAATCGATCTACGGCTTATTAATTGCCGCGCTGGTAATCACAACAGTTTTTGCTTTTGCGGCGTGTAGTAATAGCGATCAGAAGACCGCTTCGGCAGAAAAAGATCCATATGAGAGCAATAAATCGATGGATCATAAAGATGGAATGACAGGTGATATGGAAGACATGGATCACGGTGATTCAACTGAAAATAAAGAAACATCAGCCAACTTTTCGGATCAAAGAAACGGCCAAACTTCAGCAATCATCAGTGCTTACGATCAAACAAAAAAAGGTTTGGATGCCAATGATAGAGATAAAACCGCCGAAGGTGCAAAAGTGCTGCTCGCGGCGTTTGCAAAGTTCGATGCGACGAAATTGCCGGAAGACAAGCGCAAAGAATATGCAGAAATCGTTGAAAGTGCGAAAGAACACGCCGAGCATATTGTAAAAAGCGAAATCCCGCATCAAAAAGAACATTTCGAATCTTTAACCAAGGATTTGAAAGACCTTTTCTCATTGATCAATACGGGCGCTAGGGAAAGTTAGATTTTCGATTTTCAAAACGCTCTTAACGGAAATGTAGCTTTTAACTGGGAAAAGCTTTGTTTTATGGGGTAATTTGCATATTGAATTTAATGGAGATCGGACGTGAAAAGGTGCTTCAACCTTAAAAAGACTGCAAAAGTGACGACACTTATTTTGTTTGCAGTTTTTGTCGGAATGCAATTTATTCCGTCGTCGGCACGCAATCGGAGTAGTGCGGTGCTGGAATCTGACTTCACGAAGACATTTAATGTACCGAATGACGTTGAAAATGTGCTGAAGACCTCCTGTTACGATTGCCATAGCAACAACACGAATTACCCCTGGTACCACACGATTCAACCCGTCGATTGGTTTATGGAAGGCCACATTACGGACGGGAAAAAGGAATTGAATTTTAACGAATTCGGAGATTATTCTAAACGAAGACAAAAAACTAAATTGAAATCCATCATCAGCCAGATCGAAGCGGATGAGATGCCGCTTCCTTCTTACACTTATATACATTGGGACGCAAAGCTTTCGAAGCAACAGAAAAAATTGTTGAAAGATTGGATCAGAGCAATCGAGGGTGGATTCTAACAAATTTACAAGTAGAACTTATAGGAGAAACAGAAAAAATGAATAGAACAATAAAAACAATCGGAATAACCATACTTCTTTCGGTGATCGGTTTAGCAGCGGCTTGCGGGGGCACAGGAACCTCGACGGGATCAGATATGAAGACGATCGCGGACAAAAAGGTCAGCGACAAACTAACCGTCACGCTATCGAATGCTGATGGCAAGCTGAAAAAAGGTCAACAAGAGCTGATGCTTAGCTTTACGGACGGCTCTGGTAAGCCTGTTGATATCAATGCGGCTACTTTGAACTTTCAAATGCCGGCAATGGGTTCAATGGCTGAAATGAATAACTCCGGAACTCTGACAACGACCTCGACAACCGGGCAATTTAAGGCAAATGTGGATATTGAAATGGCAGGAGATTGGACCGCAAAAATCTCCTACGATGGTGCGGAAACAGGCGAGACGACAGTTTCAACAAAAGCCGAATAGACCAGACGAAGTAGCGGTCATCGGTCGGCAATGTTCGACCGATAACCGAATTTTACAATGCTCATATACGAGGGAAATATGGAAAAGGACAAAGAGGAAATCAAGAAAAATGAAACTGGCGCGAATGACAGTGAAATGCCAATACATCAAGCGCAAGGTGTGAAAAAAGATGAAATGGAACATGGCGAAATGAAGTCAGGCAGTTATCTAAAATTTGGTCTTATGATGTTAGTTTCATTTTTCACAATGTACATCGTGATGTTTTTGAATGCAGACAAATTTGACCACGTTTATATGAGCCTGATGCGGATTTATATGACAATTTTGATGGTCTGTCCGATGGCAATTACGATGCTCCTTTTTATGAAAGGAATGTACAAGAATCAAAAGGTAAACGCGGGTATTTTGGCCGGAAGTATTCTAGTTTTTGCACTTACATTTTATTTTGTGCGCACCCAAGCATTTATCGGCGACACACAATGGATGCGCGCAATGATTCCACATCATTCGTCTGCGATACTTACGAGTTCCGAAGCCGACCTGAGTGATCCCGAAGTTAAAGAATTGGCAGATGAAATTATCAAAGCGCAGGAAAAAGAAATCGCTTTGATGAAACACCTTCTTGAAAAAACGGACCGTTAAATATCGCCAACTGTAAAAATATGATTCACAAAATTATCGAATGGTCTCTAAAAAATAGGGTGATAGTTCTTGCAGTGTTTTTGGGTATTGCGGGATGGGGATATTGGGCGTTGGTGCATACGCCGATTGATGCGATTCCCGATGTCTCCGAGAATCAGGTGATCGTTTTCACTGATTGGGCGGGGCGTTCGCCACAGGAAGTCGAAGACCAGATCACCTATCCACTTGTAACAAATT
>JBGTGX010000024.1:0-22061 GCA_041746475.1 Pyrinomonadaceae bacterium
CAGTCGGTGAGATGATCTACAACCTTTGTAAGGCGATCGGCGGTCGTGTTTCCAAAGAAATTGCTGAATGTATTTATATGGCAATTGTAACCGACACTGGATCATTTCATTTTCCAAATACGACTGAGCGAACGCTTAAGGTCGCATCCGAACTAGTGAAAGTTGGAGTAAAACCGTCGCGCATCTCCGACGCCGTTTACAATAGCTACTCATGGAGTAGGATTGCGTTGATGCAAAAGGTGATTGCGACTGTTACCCGAGATACGACAGGTAAAGTAGCTTCAATGAGGCAGACTCTTGAAATGGCGGAAAAAACGGGTGCGGTCGATGGTGATAACAATGGTTTTGTGAATTTGCCTTTGGTAGCACAAGAGGTCCGGGCTGTGGTATATATGCGGGAAGTCAATCCTGGAGCCTATCGGGTTAGTCTTCGCTCGAAAGGTGATATCAACGTCGCAAGCGTAGCCGAGATATTTGGCGGCGGCGGACACAAAAACGCAGCCGGTTGCCGTGTCGAGGGTGACTGGGATGCGAAGGAACGAGAGATCATCGGTGAGCTACGAAAGGCTATTGACGCCGAGCGCAATGGCTTTGCTCCAATTCCAAAAGAACTTGAAAGAAACATCGCTTAGTTTTTAGCTACAAAAATTGATATAACAAAAAGTGAAAGAGCTTAGATGCTGAGCTTTTTCACTTTTTTATTCTTTATGGGCGAAAAAAAAGAGAAAAGATACAAATGGAGACGCGAAGATTATCAAGAAAAGACCAAAGGTCTCCTGATGGTTAATACCGGCGACGGAAAAGGAAAAACTACGTGTGCATTGGGTTTGATCGTTCGTGCCGCCGGACAGGGACTGAATTGCTGCCTTATACAGTTTATGAAATCTCGCACCGACCGCTATGGTGAACACGAATCGCTTGAAAAACTCGGTGTTGAAATCCATACGATGGGGGACGGGTTCACTTGGGACACGGAAAATCCGGCACAGGACGTAAAAACTTCGGAGGAGACTTGGGCACTTTGTGTTGAGAAAATGAAGAGCGGAGAATATGATTTGATCGTTTTCGATGAAATCGTTTATGTATTGGACTATAAGTTTCTCGATCTCGGAGCAGTCTTGGCGGAAATCAAATCTACCCGCGAGACGCAGCCCGCGCTCCATCTGGTTTTGACGGGTAGAAATGCTCCTGAAGAATTGGTTGAAATTGCGGATTTGGTTACGGAAATGAAAGAGATCAAGCATCCTTTTCACATAGGAATCTATGCGCAGCAGGGAGTCGAGTTTTAGATCTCGCTATTAAATAAAAATTATGCGTAATTCAAGAAATTCGTTGATAATCCTGTGGGCTATCGGTTTGTTTTTAGCGATTGGCTGCAACTTTGGAAAATCGGAAACGTCTGAAAATTCAAGCGAAAACAGCACTATCAATTCATCTTCCGAAAACCCCGAAGCGGCTGACGGCTCGGAAATCACCGTGCCGGATATTGATTTTCCGAAAGGCGAGGAACCGCCGGAAGGAACTACCGCGGCGTCGAAATCGCGAATGATCGTCGTCAGTTTTGCGAAAGGAGCGACGTCGCGCCGATATTCGTCAAAGGTTGGGGAGGGCGCCAAGCACACATTTACTTTGTCTGCCAAAAAAAATCAGACCATGAAGATCGATCTGTCCGATGCTAGTGGTAACGCGGTTTTCTATATTAAAAAACCAAATGGCGGATTCCTCGGCGACTCGTCGGAAAAAGAACCCAATGACAATTTTAGCGGGGAACTGCCTGAATCCGGTAAATATTCGATCGTCGTTGGATCGATCAAAGGCGAATCAGACTACAACATAAGTTTTTCGGTAACTGGTGAGACTTCCCCAAACAAAGATGATAGCTCTGCTACGGTAGAAAGCGTAGGCGGACTTACCACCGTTGTAAAATTCAGAAAAGGCGGTACATCAGCGGTTTATAAAAACTCGGTTATTCGTGGTGAGCGCAATAAATATATTCTTGGAGCGAGTGCAGCGCAGGTGATGAGCGTGAGTATTAGTTCGCTTGAGAACAACGCCGTTTTTGACATACAAGCACCAAACGGGAAACTCCTGGTCAGTGAAAGTACGAGTTGGAACGGAGAACTTCCGGTGAATGGCAAATATAGAATTTTGGTCGGCGGAACGCGCGGTAATGCTACTTATACTGTGCGATTTGCTGTTAGGTAAGACCCAAACCACATTGGCACCACCGAATGTAATAATTTACCTCATCAAGGAGATAACAAGGTTCAGGATAAATAATTTTCTGGTTCTGATAAAATTCCATTATATGCCGGAATATCGATCTGGTTCTGAGGTGTCTAAATCTGACTGGTAATGTATCGTTAATGAATAGGCTGGTGTAGAGAATCTTCCGATGAGGGTGATTTTTTTTCCGGCTTCTGACATCTGATGTCATGTTGGTAATGACGATTGCTGTTTTCAATTTGTGCGGAAATGAATGCCTTGAGACATATTAGGGAATGATAACTTTGTAAAGAATCTTACATTCAATACGTTCAAAGAGAGTTTAAATGAAATTTACATCTTTAAGTGTTAGGAGAGATCCACTATGCGAGGCATTCAATTCACCAAACGTTTAATCATCGCAACATTGATGTGTGTCACAGGAATCACAGTTCTCTTCGCGGGCAGTCAATCAACACCCGTCAAATTTAAGAATTCCTGTGGCAACGAAACGGAATCTACTTTTAATGATGCTGTTACTTTTCTCCATACCTTTGAATATCCGGAATCAGAAAAGATTTTTCGCGAAGTTCTGGAGGTTAATCCGAAATGTGCGATGGCTCGATGGGGTATTGCTATGAGCCTGTGGCACCCGCTTTGGGCTCCTCCCAGCGAGGCAACCCTCAAGAAAGGTTCAGCCGTATTGAAAGATATTGAAAAATTAGAGGTAACGGACCGTGAGGCCGCATATATCGGAGCTATCAAGGCTTTCTATAAAGATTATGAAAAAACCTCTCACGCTTATCGCGCGAAAGAATATGAAAAAAAGATGAGCAAGGTTTACAAAGATTATTTAGACGACCCCGAAGCCACTATATTTTACGCACTTGCCATTCTCGGAACAGTTGATCCCAAAGATAAAAGCTATTTATTACAGTATAAATCGGGCGCGCTTCTGCAATGGATTAGGGTCAAGCTACCTTATCATCCGGGGGTTTTGCACTACATCATTCACAGTTATGATTTTCCGGGGTTGGCACATCTTGCGCTTGGTGTTGCAAGAATTTTTGCAAAAGCCGCACCGAATTCTACCCACGCACAGCACATGCCCTCTCACATATTTACCCGTCTTGGATTTTGGAACGAATCCATTTCATCCAACCATGATTCAACCGTCTCAGCTGCCGAATATACCAAGCGTGCGCACCTGCCCGGTCACTATGATGAAGGACTTCACAGCACGGATTATCTTATGTATGCTTTCCTGCAAACTTCCCGCGATGAGGAAGCTCGTCTGCTTTTGGAAAAATTGCGGGGTATTGGCGTAACTGATACTGAGAATTTTAAAGTGGCCTTTACACTCGCGTCTGTACCTTCGCGTTACGCCTTGGAAAGAAAACAATGGAAGGAAGCAAGTGAATTGGAATTGCTTCGATCAAAAGATTTCGCTTGGAAAGATTTCGCCTGGGCGAGGTCAATTCATCATTTTGCACGTGGGATTGGTGCCGCTCGCAGTCAGCAGATTGGCAAGGCCAAAGGTGAATTGCAGGAATTGGAAAATATTAAATCATCATTACGGGAAAACACGCTAGTCTATTGGCGGGAAGAAGTTTCAGTGCAGATTGACGCGGTGTCCTCTTGGATTCATCTTAAAGAGGGTAACACCAAAAAAGCCCTTCAGTTGGCAATGGCCGCTGCTGACCGCGAAGATGCCGTTGACAAGCACCCTGTGACACCCGGTGAGGTTTTACCAGCCCGTGAATTATTTGCGGATATGTTGTTGGAGGTTGGCCGTTTTGATGAAGCCTTAAAAAATTATCAGATTGATCTCACTCATTCCCCAAATCGGTATAACGGATTGCTTGGTGCCGCAAGGGCTTCCGCAAAGTTAGGGCAAAGTGAGCTCGCCCGCAACTATTACAAAAAGATGCTAAGTCAGGTAAAGACAGACGGCTCAAACAGACCAAGTGTCGAGGAGGCTCGAAAGTACCTTGCCTCAAAAGATTAAGAACTGACCCGCGAGGTTATCCATTCGTAGGTAAAGTCGATGGTCAAACCAGAGTTCGATGACGAAGGATCACGACTTGTGGATAAGTTCAATGCCACGCCGGGGGCCACTTTGCACCGTGCAAGAATTCTGGAAGCGCTTTAAACTAGACGAGGAATCTTTTTCTCAAATTCCAATTTTCGGACAAATATTTTCCAAAACACATTCCCCGCAATTCGGCTTTCTGGCTTTGCATATCTTTCGTCCGTGCCAAATCAACCAATGCGAAAAAATCACCCAGTCTTTTTCTGGAACAAGTTTCACAAGATCGTTTTCGACCTTAACGGGATCCGTTTGCTTTGTTAAACCAAGACGATTCGATAGACGCTTCACGTGAGTATCAACAACCACTCCGGAAGCGATTCCAAATGCGTTTCCCAAAACGACATTCGCCGTTTTTCGAGCGACGCCGTTTAAGGTTAAGAGCTCATCCATGGTTTGCGGAACTTCTCCCTTAAAATCTTCGATGATTTTTTTCGCGGTGGCCCGTATGTTTTTTGCTTTGTTTCGGAAAAAGCCCGTAGTTCTGACGTCTTGTTCGATCTCTTCCTGCGAGGCTTTAACATAATCCTTTGGTGAACGGTACTTTCTAAAAAGCTCCGCGGTAACAATATTTACACGAACGTCCGTACATTGAGCTGAAAGAATCGTGGCAATCAGTAGCTCAAACGCGTTTGAATGATCGAGCGCGCAATGAGCATCGGGATAAGCTTTTTTTAAACGCTTAATTACTTCTTTTGTCTGCTTTATTCGATCCAGAGACATAGGCGGTGATTCTAACTTGAAAACTTACGCACGACAAAGATAGAAATAAATATGTCGAAACGCGTCAAATTTAGTAAGATAGAAAGTCGGCACTTTAAGCACCCAAAACACTATGCGAGATTGGATCACAAGTAAGAAAGAACCGAGCGACATTGATATTTCGGGAGTTGAAACTGCGTCGCCAAAGATCGAACAACTGCAGGAATTGATCGGACAGGTAATAAAAGGAAAGCAGGAGACGATAAAACTTGCACTTGTCGCCCTTATTGCACGAGGTCATCTTTTGATCGAGGATGTCCCCGGGATCGGCAAAACCACGTTGGCAAACGCGCTTGCGAGTGCGCTTGATCTTTCGTTTCAGCGAATTCAATTTACCTCTGATCTTTTGCCGTCGGACGTAATCGGTCTTTCCGTTTATAATCAAAAAGAAAGTGTTTTTGAATGGAAATCGGGTCCGATCTTTGCAAACATCGTACTCGCCGACGAAATTAACCGCGCAACGCCAAAAACGCAGTCTGCACTTTTGGAGGCGATGGCGGAAGAGCAAGTGACTTTTGAGGGAGTTTCGAGACAATTGCCGCTCCCGTTTATGGTCGTCGCGACGCAAAACCCGACCGAGCACCATGGCACCTATCCGCTGCCGGAATCACAACTTGACCGATTTATGCTTCGCCTTCATATAGGTTATCCCAGCCGGGAAGATGAGCGCAGCATTTTGCGTGATCGAAAAGACGGAAATCCTCTGGATTCTATTAAGCCGCTAATGACTGAAAGTGAAATTAGCGAAATGCAGAAAGCTGCTAAATCGGTTTTGGTAAACGACACGCTTGTCGACTACCTTCTTGAGATCGTGGAAAAAACTCGTACTAATGAAGCAATCGAAATGGGTATTAGTCCGCGCGGTACGCTGGCGCTTTTTCATTCGGCGCAGGCTCTCGCGCATATTGAAGGTCGGGATTTCTGCACACCTGACGACATAAAAAAACTCGTGGTTCCATGTTTTGCTCATCGAATTATCGTAAAGTCGCAGTTTAAGAGTGTCACCCGTCAAACAAATGAGGCTGAGCAGATTCTTAACGAAATTCTTTCCAAAACCAGTGTTCCGATCTAGACATTTAACGGGTAATTAAACGAAAAATGTTAAAACGGATTCGCGAACTCTCTCAACTTTTAAGCCTTCGAGAACTTAGAAACGCAGTTTTGGGTTTATTGGTTGTTTTCGGTGGGTTGGGATTGGCATTTCTGACTCTCTTTGCACATCGCACGGGGAATATTCAACTCGCCGGATTCGCTGCGGGGGCATCTCTTGTTTTTGTAATTCTAATTGTAATTTTCGTGATCCCGCCTCTCGCGCGTTCGGCAAGCGCGGAAGCTTCGCAAATGAATCTCCCGTTTGAGTTTACGACGGGCGGAGCTATCGTTATTGTCCTCACGGTGATCGTCGCGTTTGCTGCCTGGAATACCGGAAACAATCTTTTGTTTCTGGTTTTGTCCTTTTTGACTTCGGGATTAGTAGTGAGTTTTGCAGCCGGCAACCTATGTCTGAGGAAGCTCGATATCAAAATGCGATTTCCCGAAACGATATTCGCGGGGAAAAAGACTCCGATAATGGTCGGGCTAAAAAATCGGAAGCTATTGCTGCCGACGTATTCAGTTACCGCCGAAGTTCGCGGAACCGAGCGCGAACATTCGAAATATATCGAGGAGTTTCGAAAAATCGTTCCGGAGAAGTTGGCGAAGCGGTTGGCACGCCCGCCGATCGTAAAGCACACGCTTGACTACTTCATTTTTGTACCACGATCGAATTCGGCGGAAAACCAAGCCCAACACATTTTCGAAAATCGCGGGCGGTTTACGATAAGAGATTTTGAACTTTCAACCCGTTTCCCCTTCGGGTTTTTCAGACACAGGCGAAGACTCCCGGCGCAAAGAGCGGAGTTGGTCGTTTTTCCAAAGATTGGGCAACTCGATTCGGAGATAGCGAATTTACCGCTCGACGCGGGCAGATTAGTTTCCACAAAACGCGGTTTTGGGCAGGATCTGTTTGCGCTGAGAGGTTATCAACGAACGGATGATTTTCGACACATCGACTGGAAAGCGACGGCCCGCTCGAGTAAGCTCATCGTTCGCGAATTTACGGCTGAAGACGAACTGCGCATTACCATAGTTTTTGACCCTTATCTCAAAGAGGATCGCGATGAAGAAAAAAGATCTTTGCGGCAAAAGCTGAGCGACGAACACGCTCGTGGCGAGCCAACCAAGACTGAGCTTAGGTTTGAAACCGGTGTCAGCCAAGCGGCATCAATTCTATCTCATTTTAGTCGGGAACAAGCAGAAATAAGACTTGTGATAACCCAAGCAGATGGAGCCTTTGGATCAAATCAGGAACATTTAAACGGGTTATTTAGACGTTTGGCATTGATAGAACAGCGTGATAAGACGATTCGCGAACCGGGAGCGGTAAACGAGTTGTTTCGAGGGATTTTTGATAACCCGTTAGACAGCCACGTCTTTTTCGTCACTCCGCGAAACGAAACTCAAATTCCGCGGGAACTTCGCCAGCGAATTAATCTTGTAACTTATTAGTTTGAACCACCGACCTTATCAAATCGTAACGGGTAACGTAAGGAAATATTAACAGGGCTTTTCTATTAATAAGTTGTCACAAACTTCGCTTTTGTGGTGTTTTGTTAATGAAAGCCATCGGTAAATGTTAAAATGAGCGAAGGCGTGAAAACATTAGTGGACGTGATGTCCGGACAAACTGCGGTTGCAAAAGACGAGATTGTTTTTGATGAGGCGTTTACGCTTCACAATCGGACTGTCTTCAGAGCCGCTTGCGCAATAGTTCACGATGCTGGACTGGCAGAGGATATAACGCAGGAAACTTTCATCAAGCTCTACGATAATATGGAGAGCATTACGGATGATGCCATGCTGAAACCCTGGCTAATTCGCGTCGCGCTGAATCTTGCAAAGAATACGATTCGAGGGAATTCGAGGGCAAACGTTCGCGAAGAAAATTACGTCCAAGAGCAAGGCAAACACGATAATTTAACTGCCGAAAAGAAATATGAAAGCCGCGAACGGGCGAAGGAAGTCCGAATCGCGCTCAAAAAAGTAAAAGAACCCTTACGGAGTTGTTTAATTCTTAAACAACAAGGCTTATCATATAAAGAAATAGCGGAATCTCTCTCGTTAAATGAGACGAGCATAGGAACTTATGTTGCGCGTGGAAAGAAAGAATTTATTAGGTATTTCGGAAAAATCGGAGGCGATGTATGAAAAATAATTGCTTTGAAATTGGTGCTATTCAAGCCTTTTTAGATGGCGAACTCGCTACCGATTTATCTGAAAAACTTGTAAAACATGTGGCGGATTGTGATGCTTGTGCATTGATGCTGGACGAAGCCGAAGAAGAAAACACGTTCGCGTTTGGTGCGCTTGATAACGAGTTTAATGTGTTGGTTCCGACTGAAAGGTTACGAACAAAACTTTTTTGCGCAATCGAAGAAATCGAAAACAAAAGACACAGAAGCCTGTGGCAGCGGCTACAAGAGAATTTTGCATTTCTTGTCGGGATTAATTTCGGCAGCCCGAGCTTGGTGGCGCTCTCCTGTACGATATTATTCGTTGGAACATTTGCGTTTATATTAAAAGTTTATCCGCCGATGCCCGGAGATCTTGCGGTTAGCACACCCGGATTGACGACCGAAAATGCGACGGAAATTGGGTCTGTATTGCCAGATAACAAATTTGAAACAGCGGAATTGGAATCGGGAACTAAGAATGAACCTGAAGCAGCCGAAGCGGCATTTAAGGTAGAAAAAGCGGGTGGAAGAAATGATTATGGACTTAAGTTGAGAAAATCCCGGCGATCTGAAAAGGCAAGAATTTTTAAGGCGAGCACTGGCGGAACGAAGTCAACAACAACAGCAGCCCCAGCGGTTGAAGGAGAAGATGTTTATCTACAGACTATTTCTACCCTAAACCGCAATTTGGGGCAGGAAAAAGATGAAATTTTAAGACCTAGGGAAAGAATTGAATTTGAAAGAAATCTGGCGATGGTTAATAACGTGATTGTAAAAATGAAAGACGAGGTTCGGAAAAACCCTAAAAATCAAGCAGCAAAAGAACTTTTGAAATCGTCATATCAGAACAAGATCGATCTTTTAAATTCAGTTTCCGAAAGAAATGAACTGATGGCTAGTATTCAATAAAAAGCCCCTTGTTGATTCTCGCAAAAAATGGAAAAGCGTACTAAAACTAAACTAATAGAGAAAAAAAAATGGCTTGTTTTTCTGGCATTTTTTCTTGTTTCTATCATGGTCGGGATATCCTTCGGTCAATCAAAAGCGGCAGACGAGTGCAAAGACAAGGATAAGGAGAAATCGCCGAAAATTGCTACTCCTCCAAAACCGGCGCCTTCAAAATCGGTACGGGTGATTGCCCCAAGGCCTGCGATTCCGACTCCTGCACCGCCTGAGCAGCGAAATGATGTCTCCGAAAAATCCATTGCCGTCCACCCGAAAGTTTACGTTTCGCTTTGCATCTCGAGCGGAAAAGTTAGAGTAAATGGATGGGAACGTGACGAAGTTAGAGCTTTTGTGGATGGCGGGAGCGAAGTGAGCTTCAAGATTCGTGAAACGAAAGGAGATGAGAAAACTCCTATATGGATCGAAGTTCTTGGATACGACGGCCGGAGCCGCGTTCGCACGGTCAAAACAAAAAGGCTGGAGCCTTTTAATACTTTCAAGGAACGTTCAGGAATTGGTCCCGGCTGCTTGTCCGGCGACAAGATAGAATTGGATCTTCCGAAAAACGCAAGTTTAAAAATCAAGGGAAGCACAAAAGAGACTACGGTCGACTCGTTGCGGTGGGTTGAGGTAAACAACACCGACGGAAGTATTTACGTAAGCAGCGTCAGCAACGGCGTTAATGCTCAGACGTTTCGCGGAAATGTTACGGTTAAGAAATCGGGCGGAAAGATGGAGCTTGGAACAATTGACGGAGACGTGATCGCATACCAAACCGACTCTAACGAGATCGGCGATTTCTTAAACGTAAAGACTCAAGGGGGTTCGGTCACCCTTCAATCGGTTGGACAAAGAGACGTCAAGGTAAATTCGGTTTCCGGTTCTATCAATGTCATTGGAGACCTTGCAAACTACGGCAGATATAATTTTAATAGCGGTTATGGAGCTATCAATCTAGCAATTCCGAAGGGTACTTCGTGTGCTATCGATGCCCAATATGGCGGCTATTTCAAGTCTGAAATACCAATAGAAGATGTTAAAAAAGGCCAATTTGAAAACGTTAAATCGGTTAGTGGTCGAATTGGCGGCGGAAGCTGTAACCTTATCTTTAGAACATTTAACGGCTCAATTATTATCAAACGACTTACTGAAGAACCAGTGATCGCAAATTTTTCCAGACCCTCTCACAATTTCCTTACAAATTTCAAATTCAAGGTCCAATAACTTATCATCCAAGCAAAAATAGTCGCAGGACGTATAAACTTGCACAACCGACTGAAATACGGTTAGAGTTGGCATAGATTATGGGCGCGAGCGGAATCGTTGGGCAGGTTCTCGACGGAAAATACAGTATCGAAAAACTGCTGGGAAAAGGCGGAATGGGGAGCGTTTATCTGGCTACCCATATAGGAACTGACCGACCCGTTGCAGTTAAGGTAATTGCGCCGGAGTTTATGCAGCGCGCCGAATTCGTCGAACGATTCAGGCGTGAAGCAAAGGCTGCTGGCCGACTTCGACATCCGAACGTAGTAAATGTCACGGATTTCGGATTTGCGAAAACCGAGACTAAAGAAGACGTCGCCTATTTGATCATGGAATACCTGGACGGTTGTACTTTAGGCGAGGTTTTGGACGAAGAAAAACAGCTTCCGGTTTCGTTTTCGATCGACATTCTGGAACAAGTTTGTTCGGCAGTTGAAGAGGCACATAAACAGGGAATAATTCACCGAGACTTAAAGCCCGATAATGTTTGGCTCGAACCCAACCAACGCGGCGGGTTTACGGTAAAAGTGCTTGATTTCGGGATAGCAAAGCTTGAAGCGGGCTCAACGGTCCTTCCGGAGGCATCTGCATATTCTTCCGATCATTCGCTAACTCAGATCAATAAAGAATTCCGGACACTTGCCGACCCGAATAATTCTGAGACGTTGGTTGATGGAAGATCTTCAACATTCGTCGCCGAGGGCGAGACGATTGCGCATTCCAATGAGTCAAAGACCCTCGTTTCCGAAGGTAAAACAGTAATGCAGGATAATCCGCTTGAGTCGAAGCTGAATTCTGTTGATTCGGAAGGAGGAACATCAATTCTCTCGTCAAGGGAATCGAAAATTGATGAAGCGGTTGATGCTAAAGGAACAAAACTAATTCCAAACAGAATCGATACGGACAAGTCGTTAAGACCAAACGCGACTTCGGATCTGACCCGGGTTGGTGCCGTTTTAGGAACGCCCCTCTATATGTCGCCCGAGCAATGCCGAGGTGAAAAACTTTCCGCGAGTTCCGACATTTATTCGCTGGCGGTTATGGCTTATCAAATGCTCGCCGGAAAACTGCCGTTCGAGGGAGACTATTTGAAGGTGATGGAGGGGCATAAGAATTACGAGCCTCCTCCGCTCGTAGCGAAGCAAGTTCCGAAAAAGCTGAAAGGAATTGTGATGCAGTCGCTCGCCAAAGAACCGGGTGAAAGACCCGTGAGTGCTCAGGCTTTTTCGAGTAAGGTGCGTTCGAGTTCGGAGGGTCTGGGAGTATTGCTGCGACGGGCAATTGTTATCTACAGCGAGCACCTTCCAAAATTTCTTCTGCTCGCGTTTTTGACTTTTTTGCCGGTCATTTTTCTTACTTTTTTGAGGTCGGGAATTAACTTTCTTGCCGGAATTGGGGCAATTGAATTGGGTGTTTTTCAGGATGCTGTGGGTATCATCTTGGCAATGGTGATGTTTCTTGTGCAAATTGTAGTGGCCGCGCTTTTGGTTGGAATGACGACCTGGATCGTGGCGCAAAAACTTGCGTTGCCTTTGCGACCGGTAAATCTTCGCGCGGCATTCTATGAGGTTAAGAAAAGATGGAAGCCTTTGATCGGCACCGTTACTCTTAGTACTTTCTTGTCCTTGCTAGGCTTTGCGTTATGCCTTTTGCCGGGTGTGTGGCTCTCAGCCAAATTTATGTTAATCGCTCCATCAATTGTGATGGAAGGTGTTTCGGGAAAGGCTGCCTTTAGACGATCCATGGAACTGACGAAGCGTTCGATGAGGACGGTCCTGGCGACAACGGTTTTGGTTTATATCATTCCCGGAATTCTTGCTGGAGCTATTGGCCTCTCCGTGGCTTCCGTAATAAAGAATTTTGAAATGAGCAGCGAGATGGCAAGAATGAAAAAAGAGGGCGTCAAGCCTGACCCCTCCCATGGATCGGTAAACGAAGCAACGAGCGCAATTGACACCGAGACAGGACAACTGATCCAAAAAGACATAGCTCGGCAATTTACGCGTGCGCTGCAGGAAAGCATATTTGATCTATTGTGGACCCCGCTTGTTTTGATAATTTCGTCATTTACATCGATCGTAACCGCCCTCATCTACTTCAAAACCCGGCAAGCCGGAGGCGAATCTATGCAGGATTTATTGGGCAAACTTGATGATGCTGATCGACCTCAAAGTAAATGGCGGCAAAGAGTAAGAAAACGCTTGATGGAATCCGGGAAAGTTACCGGGGATTCGGCCGAACACGCTTAACTAAACATGGTAGGAAAATTTTTTGGAATCGGAATATTATCGTTGTGGGTTTTTGCTTTTGGTAACCCTGCCGCAGCGCAGACGTTTACCAAGCAATTTCCACTTGTGAGCGACGCCCTCATTGAAATAAGAAACCACTACGGTCGGGTTGAGGTGACCGCTGATGACGAAAAAGAGAACGAAGCCTCTTTGATTGTAGAATCTTCCAAAGAAATTTCGGAGAACGATTTCAAGATCGAGGCATCTCCTTTGCGTGTCAAGATTGAGGTCCTCGAACAACAGACCGATGAAAGAATTGATTTTAAGATTGTAGTACCTCCGCGTGTAAAATTACGGATTGAAACGACGGATGGTGAAATTCACGTAATTGGTGATTTTTCGGAAGCCGATGCGGAGAGTTCGACCGGAACAATTTACGCAGATGTTTCACTTGAGAACTTGTATTATAAATTTGAATGGCGTGCTTCGATCCCCCGTTTCATTAGCGATGTGGATTTGGAAGACGTAAAGGAAAAATCTGCCGGACGATTTCAGATCAAGGGACGAATTCGACAGGAACCGAAAGTTGACCAAGTGCCTAAATCCGATCCGCCCGCCGAAACAACGGAAGCAAGCGAAACTGGCAAAAAGAAGAAGAAAAAATCTGATGGTAAAATTGACCTAAATTTTTCAACGGCGCGCGGTATTATCCTGCTGAATGTCAGCCCAAATGCGGTACCTTCAAATCTTCGCGAAAGACCTTTAACCGAGGCTGCAAGAGCAATAATCCGAAGCGGCGATTCGCTTCTTACAAACGCTATCCGGCGCTCCAGCCCAAAATTTTTTGGTGAATATGCCGCGACTCTTCCGCCACGAATGGCGACCCCAATTTTAAGCAACGCGGACAAATCCGCTGAATCTTCGGCGAGCGGTACCAAGCGGGTAACGGTTCAGGTTACGGATATAAACAATCGTGCAATACTGGATCTAACGAAAAGCGATTTTTCTTTAACCGAAAGAGGCGACGAACGAGAGATCCTTTCGGTCGAACCCTCAACTACTCCGTTTAATTTAGTGCTTCTGCTGGACGTTTCGGGAAGCGTTGAGAATTATGTGGATTTTATTCGAAAGGCCGCGAGGAATTTTATTAACACAACCAGCAAACAAGACAAAATTGCGGTTGTTACTTTCAATGAAGACGTTAAAACACTTTCAAATCTGACGACTGATCGAAACTTTCTTTCGGAGAGCCTCGATACTTTTGACGCGGGGGGCGGAACTGCCTATTACGATTCGCTTGCGTATAGTCTGACCGAAACTCTCAGATCACTCAAGGGAGAAAGAACGGCAATCGTCGTGCTTTCGGATGGCGACGACAATCGCTCGTTCCTTCCATTCAGCGCGCTATTAGGTTCGATCCAGGAAAGCGGCGCATTAGTTTATCCCCTCTATGTTCCTTCTGGTCTGATCGCCGCATCCGCTTCAAACGACCCAACAAAAGCCTCGGATCCGCTTCGAACACGCTACCTTTCGCTAACTTCGAAGGCGCAGGAAGAAGGCGAAACGTTGGCGAAGATTTCGGGCGGTGTTTATTATCCGATTTCGCGTTTGACTGAGCTTCAGGAAGCATACAGCGATATAGTTTTGCAGCTGCGAACGGCCTATACAATCACTTATCGTTCCGATTCAACGCCCGTTCGCGAGGATCGCGCGTCGCCTCGTTTGAAGGTCAAAGTGAAACGCAACACCGCTTTTGTAAGACTCGGACCAGTCGTTGCCGTCGGGGCAAAGTAAGTTAAACATATTTATCGCAAAGAATCTCCGTACGCACTGGAAACCCGAAGCATGCGATGTTTTTCGTAAAAAAGTAGATGAATTCACCATTACTCAGATCATTATTTGACGATGAAGAACGCCGTCCGCTGACTATTTCGGAGTTGAACGAACAGGTCAGGGGCGAGCTCGAGCGTCGTTTTTCATCGGTTTGGATCGAGGGAGAAATCACTGATTTTTACGATGCGGCTTCGGGACATTGGTATTTCACACTTCACGATTCGGAGTCTCAAGTAAAAGCGGCATGTTATAAAGGCGCAAACTGGCGTATCCGGTTCAAACCTTTCAATGGTCTTCTCGTTCGCGTTCGCGGGAAAATTACTGTTTACGAGCCGCGTGGGGAATATCAGGTGCTGGTCGAATCTCTTGAACCGGTTGGTGAGGGAGCTCTAAAAGTTGCTTTTGAACAGGTCAAAGCCAAACTCGAAAAAGACGGTCTTTTCGATGAAGAATTTAAACGTGCGATTCCGAAATTCCCGCAGAGAGTCGGGGTCGTCACGTCTCCAAACGGTGCCGCGTTTCACGATATATTAAATGTGCTTTCCCGGCGCACCAAGTCGGTGAGTATCGTTTTAATTCCGTCTCTTGTTCAGGGTGAAACGGCGCCCGAGGAAATTCGGGCTGCAATTCTGCATGCAAATGATTACAACAAAAAAGCAGTTGACTCAGATAAGATAGATATTTTGATCGTCGGACGCGGCGGCGGTTCAGCGGAAGATTTGTGGGCGTTTAATGAGGAGAACCTGGCAAGGGCGATTTTCGCTTCGGAGATTCCTGTTATTTCTGCGGTCGGGCATGAGACAGATTTCACGATCGCGGATTTAGTGGCTGATTTGCGCGCGCCCACTCCTTCGGCGGCTGCAGAGATCGTTGCCGAACGCGAAGCCGATCTGGATTCGTTTATCGTCCAAAAGGCTCAGGATCTGAGACAAATCATCAAATATCGCATTTTGCAATCGAGAAACAAGCTTCAACAGCTCACGCTTTCGAGTGTTTTTGCCGAGTTTCCTCAGCGAATCAAAGATTGTAATTATGAGATCAGCGATTTTAATGACCGGGTCGAGGATGCATTGTGGGAGCTGTTAAAAGGCAAGATTCGCGGATATGAAGTTCTCGCAAAACGTCTGACCCCGATGAAATTAGCGGCGAATTTTGGCGATAAGAAAACGCAGCTAGCCGTTTTGGATCAAAAGGCGAATTCGGCGATTCGAAATATCTTGTCGACAAAGGATGAAAATCTGAAAATTGGAATGGCTTCTCTCGATGCCCTTTCTCCGCTCGCCGTTTTGAATCGTGGATTCTCACTTACACAGAATGCAAATGGAGACATATTGCGGGACTCGAGCGGAGTCAAGTTGGAAGATGATGTGGAAATTCGTCTTGCAAAAGGTAAGATTAAAGCGAGGGTAACAGAAGTAGGATAGGTGTTAATGTCTAAAATTGTGGTTGATGTGGAAGATGTAAGGAAGGACGAAGATGAGAACGCTGCTATTCCAGGTTTTGGTGAATACCAAGAGACGAAAAAGCGTGGGACGTTTCTGAAGACGTTGAAGATCCTTGTCGGGTTTTTCCTGGTCATATCTTTTTTGGGAGGGATTGGCGCATTTGGATACTGGCAATATTTAAAAACCACACCCCAATATTCGCTTGCGCTTTTGGTGGATGCCGCTAAGCGTGATGATCAAAACGCTATCGACGAACTGATCGATATGGACAAAACGATCGTTGATTTTGTGCCCCAAATCATCGAGAATGCAATCGAATTATACGGCCGAGGGCTGGAACCGACATTGATTCAGCAGATTTCGCTCGTTGCGACGCCATTCCTGCCGGTTGTTAAGAGAAGGGCCCGGGCTGAACTTCCAAATCTCATAAGAGAAAAAACCAAGGGATTCGAAAAGTATCCGTTTTGGGCTCTTGCAGTCGGTGCGAACCGATATCTTGAGTTTGAACGCGATGGCGATATCGCGACGATTACAAGCAATATTCCGGAGCAGGAATTTAACATAAAAATGAAGCGCAATGGGAACAGATGGCAAATCGTCGGCGTGAAAGATGAAAAACTTGCAAAACGTATTGCGCAAAAAATCGGCTAGGAGATGATCAACCTTGTAAAGACACGCAGTAAAGATTCTATTGAAGAACTTGGTCGCGGCGTTGGAATCCCAAATCTTGGAGAAATAATCAAGAAAACTGAAAACATCTTTAGATAATATGGAAAAAAAGAAGCAAAACTTTGAAGATTCGCTGCAGCAGCTTGAAAAAATAGTTGCACAATTAGAAGGAGGCGAGCTGCCTCTGGAAGAGAGCCTGAAACTTTTTGAAGACGGAATTAAACTCTCACGAGAATGTCAGGAGCGCCTGAATCAGGCAGAACGCCGCATTGATGTTTTGCTCAAGGATGAAAACGGCGGATCGGTACTTCAGCCTTTGGACGAATCGATTTCAACTGATGAGTCGATCGGAAAATGATTCTTTAATGTCGATTTGCTTCGTGTTGTACAATAGTTTTTCACTTTTTCAAACTCATGGATGTTGCTGTCATTAATTCAAATCTTTACAAAAAATATGAAAAGTAAATTGACCGCTAAAATAGTATGGTGCGCACTCATACTTGGCGTTGTCCCCTTACCATTATTCGCTCAGCCCCAGGTCGTGAACAATGCGATCTCTGATGAATTGACCCGCACGTTTAAGATTCTAAAGGAAAAAGGAGACCCGCCGCCATATTTCTTAAGCTATCGCGTAACCGATACAGATTCGACAGTGATTGCGGGTTCGCTCGGCGCCTTACAAGGAAACGTTCAAAATCGGAGTCGTATATTGGACACCGATATCCGCGTTGGCGACTATGATTTTGACAATACGCGAGCTTCACAGGGTTATGGCGGGAGTTCGATCGAGCTACCGGTTGAAGATGATCCGGCAGCGATTCGAAGCGTTATTTGGCAGGGTATGGACGGCTTATACAATTCGGCGGTTGAACAGCTAAGGCAAGCCAAACAGACCGATGCTACAACGGTAGCTGACGAATTCAATGCTCCGGATTTTTCTCGCGAGAAACCGCAAATCAACAAAGCAGAACCTGCGACGCTCGAAATCGATCGAGATCTTTGGTCGGAAAAAATTCGAGCGGTATCGGCTGTCTTTAAGAAATATCCGCTCCTTTATTTTTCGACCGTGAGCCTTACGGCAGACGCAACAAATAAGTATTTTGTAAACTCCGAAGGTTCATCGGTTCAGCACGGTGCGACGCAGGTTCGCGTCGTGATTTATGCGATAACGAAAGCCGAAGATGGGATGGATCTTTTTCGTTTTGAATCTTTTGAGGCTCCGGTAATGGAGGGTTTGCCTGAGGATAAAAAAATAATCGAAGCCGCGGAGAAGGTAGCCAAAGATTTAATGGCACTTCGCAAAGCACCGACAATGGATCCGTACGCGGGTCCGGCCGTCCTTTCAGGGCGGGCAAGCGGAGTGTTTTTCCACGAGATTTTCGGACATCGGATAGAAGGGCATCGTCAAAAATCCGAGTATGAGGGAAACACTTTTACGGCCAAGGTAAACGAACATGTGCTTCCGCCGATTTTTTCGGTTTCCGATGATCCGACTTTGAAGAAATTTGGCAATGTCGATCTGAGCGGCCACTACATGTATGACGATGAAGGCGTAAAAGCCCAACGTGTTCCGCTCGTAAATAAAGGTGTCTTGAATACATTTTTGATGAGTCGCTCGCCGGTCGAAGGTGTAAAACAATCAAACGGACACGGTCGGGCTCAACCGGGTCGGTCGCCAGTCAGCCGTCAAGGAAACCTAATAATTCAGGCTGAGAAAACAATGTCGAAAGCGGCGCTGAGAAATGCTTTGTTGGCCGAGATTAAACGTCAAAAGAAGCCATTTGGACTCTTCTTTGATGATATTTCCGGCGGATTCACCAATACTTCCCGCTTTTCTACGCAGGCGTTTCAGGTTACGCCAGTGATGGTTTACAAGGTATTCGCGAATGGAAGGCCGGACGAACTCGTTAGGGGATTGGACTTGATAGGAACACCGCTTACAGTATTCAGTAAAATAATTGCAGCGGACGACTCGCCGGAAGTTTTCAATGGCGTTTGTGGGGCCGAAAGCGGATGGGTTCCGGTGTCGGCTGTTTCGCCGGGAATTTTAGTGAGCCAGATCGAGGTTCAAAAACGATTTAAATCTAAGGCGTCGCTTCCGATTTTACCGCCTCCAGGCGTTAGCCCTGAGGAATGGCAGGAGGCGAAAGGCAAATGAAGAATTTTGTATATAGAAATCTCATATTGGTTATCTTGGTTTTTTCCATATCGGGTACACTGCTTGGCCAGAACACTCAAGACTTTGTTTTTCCGGCGATCGAGGACGAAATGACGCGTTCGTTAAAAGATCTAAAATGGAAGTCTTTCGATAAGCCGTATTTCCTCGAATACGTGATAGAGGATGTTGATTCGCTGGCGATTCAGGCCACATTTGGCGCTTTAAAGCGCTCGACGCGGCAACGAAACCGCCTTTTGCTTACCCAGGTTCGCGTTGGAAACTACGACTTGGATAGTGGTGCGGTTTTACCCTATCCGCTTCCGGTTGATGATGATTATGAGTCGATTCGCCGGGCGGTTTGGTTCTCGACGGATGAGGCGTATAAGCGAGCGATTGACCAATTTGAGTCGGTAAAGGCGGCGAAAGAGAGCATTGTGAAAGAAGAGGAAGACGAAGATGTGCCGTCATTCTCTAAAGAAAAGACGGTCGTTTCAATCGGGAAACCGGGAGTTCTGGAAGTCGATCAGGAAAAATGGGAAAAACATGTAAGGGATTGGTCGGCGATCTTTCGTTCGTATCCGAAGTTTAATGACTCGTACGTTAATTTCTATGTGCGGCAATCGAATCGGTATCTGGTCAATAGCGAAGGAACGAAAGTGCTCAAGCCCGAACTTCTGATCACAGTGGATATTCACACTAATGCCACTTCAAAAGATGGCTCCTCGATCGGACCTTACAAACATATTTTTGCAACTAGTTTTGACGAAATATTGAATGTTGAGGCAATAAACAAGGAAATTCGATCATTGGCTGACGAGGTGAAAACCTTTGAAGATGCGGCTGAACTCAAAGAAACATATATCGGACCAGCGATCTTTACTGAAGGCGCATCGGCTCAGTTGTTTATCCAATTACTCGCACCGGAATTAGAGAATTCCGGCGGCGATTCACCCATCGATTCACCGGGAGTAGGAAGCAGCGGATTTGGTGACCGGATCGGTCGTAGGGTATTGCCTGCGTTTCTTTCGGTTGTTGATGATCCAACAATGACGAAATTTGGCAATATGAAATTGGCCGGAAACTACGAAGTTGACGATGAAGGAGTTGAGGCGAAGCCATTGACTTTGATCGAAAACGGAATTCTAAGGACATTATTGGCGACACGAAATCCGTCGAAGAAAATTCGAAACTCGAACGGACGGGCGAGAGGCGCCGGTGCGGACATGAGTAATCTAATCGTTAGCTCAAAAAACGGAAAAACCTTTGCAGAGCTTAAGGCGCAAATGATCGCTGAATGTAAGGAGCAGGGTTTGCCGTTTGGGATAATTTTCCGGGAAAATAATGCAACGTTTAGCAGTTTCACGAACGGCGGAGCGGTTTTAGCGTATAAAGTTAATGTGACTGATGGACGTGAAGAGATTTTCAAAGGTGCGACGATAACGGATTTCGCGGCAAGCGACCTTCGGAGGATTTTGGGTGCGGGAAATGATCCTTACGCATTTAACTTCTTAATTAATAGCAGTTATAGCGGTACAGGAACACCGGCAAGTATCGTTGCGCCAACGGTTCTGGTTGAAGAAATTAACTTGAGAAAGACTCGCCTTGCGAAAGAGAAGCCGAAAATGGTAACTCATCCGTATTTCAGCAAGTAAATAAAAAAAGACAAGGTGGTGAAACTTTGTCTTTCTGGTATTTTTACTTCGGGGGTGGAAGCGAGATAGCCCTCTATACACAGACGACGGTAAACGAAAATAATTTGGCATCATAAAAAAACGCGAAAAAATTTCGCGTTTTTTTGATATGAAATCGGGTTGAATTTAATCTCTTCCGGTAAATATCTGAAGTATATACCAGAATAGAAGTGCAACGCTGGCAAAAAGCCCGAGTGATGCAGCTACGTGTTGGTCGGTTCGATAGTGGTGCAGCATGTTCGAGGTTTCATAAAGAATTGCACCGCCTGCAAACGCGACCATCGCAAATGCAAAGACGTTTCCTAAACTAAAACCAAACACGATTCCCGAAACGATAAATCCTAATGCGACAAAAAATCCTATTCCGAGAATCGGTCCCAGAAATGAGAAGTCTTTGCGCGTCACCAGGACAACGGAAGATAGCCCCAAGAATAAACCAAGTGTCACCACTCCCGCTTTCGCGATCGTTTCATAGCCGCCTCCCGAATAATACGTTGCCACATATAGAAGCGGCAAAAAGATTATGGATTCGGCAACAATAAACAGCAGCAAACCGGCATATTGAAGTGCCTTGGAGGTATCGGAACGCGCCATCGATTGTGCAAGCCATGAAACGCCCATAAAGGCCACCAGCACCACCAGCCATGAATAACCACCTGTCATCCTTATCGCAACGGCTTCCGCCGTCGGCGTATTCACCAAAATTCCAACCAAAACCGCAAACGCACCTATAGCAATCGCCAAATGTGCGTAAGCTTTACGAATAAAAGAAGCCCGCTCCGCCGGCAGCGCGTCAGCCGCCATATATCCTTGCGGTGCTTGTTGATAAGTCGTGTCGTTCATTTGTACTCCCTGTCAAAAACAATACTAAAAACTGGAAATTAGATGTACTTTCGATCAAAAAATCTGTCCAAAATCGTATTTATATTCTACTACAACGCCTGCGAAATCCTTAAACTTCATTTCGCTAGTTTCGGATGCTTTCTTAAGCATACCAATCTTCGTGTAAAGACCATTGGGCGCATGAAAGGCAGCTTGTCCAACGCCATATGTGATCACATTCCGGGCACTTTCCTCGTGTATCGAACGTGTTCCAGGCGGTGCCGCATCCTTCGAGATAAAATTCCGGTTCCAGACAATCTGCGCAATACCAGCGGCTTGATGCTCGCGGCTGCCAATCACATTTCGGGCAGCGAATCCGCGCGAAATCGTTTTCATCATCTAGTAATTTTTCGGTCGAAAACTCTTCGGAATTAAGACCCTTTTGCAACAACGCAAATAAAATTTTCGTTACAGATCGTATTCTTGTTTTTGCGTGAGTGGATTTCATTACCGACCCAAAATTGTATCGTAAATAGCAAAGAGGCTGTCTAGAAAGAATATCTTTTTAGACAGTCTTTTTTTGTTTTGGTTGTTTTCGTTTTAGATTTCTCGATTTGTTTTTTTGATATATGAAATTTGAAATTTTGATTTCTACGATTTTTGGAAAATGAGGCCGTTT
>JBGTGX010000025.1:0-11190 GCA_041746475.1 Pyrinomonadaceae bacterium
CGCGGACATCCCTGTCCGCACGGGCGCGGTTTCTGCGTCCGAAAACGGCGCGGTGAAAGCAAATGAACGACTTGCGGACAAGGATGTCCGCGCTCCGCTTGAGTTCGAAGATTTCATCGAGGAATTAAAGAAACTCTATGCCGAATACACCCCGGAATTTGCCGAAGCAGAAAGCGGCGCGACGGCTGAAATGATCCGCGAAGTGGCGAAAAAGATCGGCGAAGCGGGAACACGTTTTGCTACGCATAATTGGCGAGCGGCAGGAGCAGGAAACCTCGGCGGTTGGGCGGTTTCGCGTTGCCTGCATTTTTTGAATGTCTTGACCGGAAGCGTCGGAACGGTTGGCGGAACGATGCCTTCGGCGTGGAATAAATTCAAACCAAAAGGATTTAGCAATCCGCCCGCACAAAAATTTTGGAACGAGCTCCATTTTCCTAACGAATACCCCTTAGCGCATTACGAAATGAGTTTCTTACTTCCGCATTTCTTAAAAGAAGGTCGCGGAAAATTGGACACCTACTTTACGCGCGTATTTAATCCCGTTTGGACATATCCCGATGGTTTTATGTGGATCGATGCGCTAAGCGATGAAAGCAAGATCGGAATGCACATCGCGCTTACGCCAACGTGGAATGAAACTTCGTATTTCGCCGATTATGTCCTTCCAATGGGACACGCTTCCGAACGTCACGATCTAATTTCCTATGAAACTCATTCGGGAAAATGGATCGGTTTCCGCCAACCCGTTCTGCGTGAAGCGATGCGAAAAATGGGCAAAGAGGTCGAATATACATATGAAGCCAATCCCGGCGAGGTGTGGGAAGAAGACGAATTTTGGATCGAACTTTCCTGGCGAATTGACCCGGACGGAAGTCTCGGCGTTCGCGAACATTTCAACTCGCCGTATAGAAAAGGCGAAAAGATCACGATCGATGAGTATTACCAATTCATCTTTGAAAATACAAAAGGCCTGCCCGAAAAAGCTGCTGCAGAAGGTTTAACCGAGCTCGATTATATGAGGAAATGGGGTGCATTTGAGGTCGAATCTTCAACCTACAATGTCCATCTAAATTCGCCGTCAATAGAAGATTTGCAAGGTTCTGAAACTGACCAAACGACTGGAACTATTAGCAAAAGCGGCAAAAACATCGGCGTAATGATCGGTGGCGTTGCCCATCAAGGCTTTGGGACGCCTTCCCGTAAACAGGAATTATTTTCGCAAACATTGGTTGATTGGAAATGGGATGAATACAAATATCCGATATACGTCAAATCGCATATTCACCGCGAAAATCTCGACACTTCAAAAAATGAGATCGTTCTAGTCCCTACATTTCGCCTTCCGACGCTGATCCACTCGCGTTCGGGAAATGCCAAATGGCTTGCCGAGATCGCTCATCGCAATCCGCTCTGGGTTTCGGTCGAAGACGGTGAGCGTTGGGGAATCAAAACAAACGACCTCGTTCGCATCAACACAGACATCGGCTATTTCGTCAACAAGGCGTGGGTAACGGAAGGAATGAAACCCGGCGTTGTCGCCTGTTCCCACCACCTCGGACGCTGGCGCCGGCAGCAAGACGCAACCGCCAATCGTTGGGCATTAAATCAGGTAACGATTGATAAAGACAACAAAGGAAATTACAAAATGCGTGTCGTAGATGGGATCAGACCTTCGAAAACCGATGACCCCGACACTTCCCGAATCTTCTGGTCAGACGGCGGCGTCCACCAAAATATAACCTTCCCCGTCCACCCCGACCCGATCTCAGGAATGCACTGTTGGCACCAAAAAGTCCGCATCGAAAAAGCACACGCGGACGACCAATACGGCGATGTCTTTGTGGATACAAACAAATCTCTCGAAGTTTACAAAGACTGGCTAAAAATGACCCGCCCAGCCCCGGGCCCTGGAGGATTGAGAAGACCACTCTGGATGAATCGCCCGCTGAGACCGATCGAGGAGATGTTTTATATAAAAGAGTAGGTTTTGTTTGATTATATGTGGAAACCATTCAATGCGTGTTTGCTTAGAGTCGCCAACGGCGACAAACAATATAGCACTGGGTGAAACCCTGTGAACGGAAAGGAGAATCATCCGTCGCTGAAGCCGACGAACATTATTAGGAATGAAAATTCCAAAATGAAATGGATAACGGTGAAAAAGACTGAACCATTCTTAAATATCTATGTTGCTCACCTTCGGCGAGCCTCATGCTTCTTTCGCTGTCGTAGGGTTTCATTTCGCTTCGCTGCATTTCACCCTACGCTTTATTGTTCGTCATCTTCGATGACAAGAAACAAAGACTGACCGCGAAATCAGAATTACGCGGAACATTGCGATAATTCAAAACAATTCACTTAAACTATCATTTATGATTCTGTTGATTATTTCTTCACGAAGTCGCCAAAGGCGATAAATAATATAGCACGGGGTGGAACCCTGTGAATGCAAACCAAAAGCAATCCGTCGCCGAAGGTGACGAACAATTCGGAAAAACGATGCCTCAATCCCTCGTTAAAATGCTCACCCATGTCGTCTTTTCAACGAAAGACCGCGTCGATCTAATAGCTCCTGAAATCGAAGACAAACTGTTCGCTTACATCAGCGGAATTGTTAAAAACAACGACTCACTCTTGATATTAGGAAACGGAACACCAAATCACGTTCATTTGTTGATCTCGCTGGGTAAAACGATCTCGATCAGTTCCCTCGTTGGCAAAATAAAACGTGATTCATCGAGCTGGGTCAAAAAACAAAATCCAAAATTTCACAATTTTTATTGGCAAGATGGATACGGCGCATTTTCCGTAGCACAATCCCAGGTAGAAGATGTAATGGGATATATCCGGAACCAGAAAGAACATCACAAGACAAAAGATTTCGAAACAGAATTTCGGACATTTTTAAACAAATATGAGGTCGAATATGACGAGAAATATCTTTGGGAGTAATGTTGCTCACCTTTGGCGAGCGAATGGCTTTTTGAAACAGTCGTAGGGTTGCATTCCGCTTCGCTTCATTTCACCCTACGCTATAATGTTCGTCATCTTCGATGACATGGGACCGAAGCGATTTTCAAATCCATGTGGCGATAGGTATCTTGGTAAAAATCCTTACCGAGGCAAATTCTCAAGATCATTCAAATCTTTCAAACGCCCACTTGCTTTTTTGTTAATTTTTAGATGTTTGAGGTTAATAACATTCACCGGAACCCCGTCAATTTGAAAGACTTCCTTTCGATTAAAACACTCAACGAACTCCACGCCGCTGATAAATGTTAAAATTTCAAGCTTAAATGGTTCTACGCCCATTTGAACGATGCTCTTCTTTTTTGTGAGTAATTTTATCGAAAGTTCGTCGGAAAGAAATCCAAACTCTTTGAGAGTTGAAACAACCTTTTCAGCATTCTCCTGTGAATTTGAAACCCAGATATCCATGTCAGCGGTTGGTCTTGGATAACCGTAGAATCCAACCGCGTAGCCGCCAACGAGGAGATATTCGACCTCATTCTTGTTCAATAATTTTAAGAACTCTTTGAAGTCTTCTGGTATTTGGATCATCGTATCCATAAGCACTTTGTCGCATCAATTCGACCGCGTTGAGTCTTTCCGCGGGAGTTTTCGAACGCCAATACTTTCTTTCATCAGCGTCAGCTTCTTCAAATGAACTAAAGATTTTAAATGCTGACCTGTCCACTTTTATGTCTTTTATACTCATCGAATTAACCGCAATTATATCACAAAACCCCTTTATTTACTTGCTTTTAGAACTTGGCCCAAAGCCTTGTATTGGGCACGAAATTCAACAATCGCGATGGAATTTCTTAAATGTATGAGTTCAATTTGACCAGATTTCAAATGTAAAGTATTCTTGACATATTGACAAGATTGATTGTAATTATGTAAACTATGCATAACATTATTGGGGTAAGCAAAAAATCTCATTTACGAATAGAAAAAGCTGACAAGGAACAGGTTTCATCAGGGTCAGCTCATAACTCTTTCGCCGATCAACTTAACTATTATGAACAAACAAGAATTTCTAGATTGTGAATGCACTCGGTTGGATAAATTCAAAAGATACGTCTTGCTGCCGAGTTACACTAAAAGAATTGGGTTAGTTTTACTCGTTCTATCTTTTAGCTTTTTATTTGCAGCGGGTTATTTCCTGGAAGGAGCGGAAACGCTAATAGTCGCAGCGAAAAACATCATACTTATATCAATGCTCATGATCGCGCTTGCAAAAGAAAAAATTGAAGACGAATTAGTGGAGAAATTAAGATCTCAAGCGTTTTCCTTTGCCTTTATTACGGGTGTCATCTTTTCGATCTTTCAGCCATATGTGAATTATTTGGTCGCCGCCGTGGTAGAACCGGAAAAATTAGTTTTTGAACCAATCGGCGATTCTGTGGTTTATGCTCGTGATGTACCTGTGTTTCTTTCGCCTCTTAAAACGAACAAGCTAAAATGAAAAACAAATTGAAAATCGAAAGAGCAATTCACGATCTCACGCAGGAAGAATTAGCCAACCAAGTGGGCGTTTCGCGGCAAACAATAAACTCCATAGAAACGAACCGCTACGTGCCGTCCACTACCCTTTCCTTAAAGATATCTGAATTGTTTGACAAATGTGTGAACGAAATTTTTGAATTGGAAGAAAGTGACTGAGTGTGATTGATCGGATATTTGCGTTCATCGCCGGCATTCAGAAATGTTCCGGATAGCTGGAATCCACGCTAAGGAAGGAGCACGTTCGTTTCGGGAATTTACCTGATCGTAATCTCATTTGTGTTCTCAGCGATCTCGATTCGGAAGCCCTTTCTTGAGTGATATACAACCCGGTTCGCGGCTTTTCCGTTTATCAATATCTCAGATGGGCGCGCGGGGATTCCGATTGCTTCGACATACTTGATTTTTTGCCCCTTGAAAGTGCCGTTACGAATTATTTTCAGCAAGCCTTTTCGGTGCTCGAATTTTGTAATGCTCCAATCCTGTTTTCGGTAGCCATAGCCTTCGCCCCGGTCTTCGAATAGCATGGCGGTTTCGGTAATATCGGGCATAATTCCAGCAATTACGTTTAGAGTGATTTCTGCATTCGGCATTTCGCCGGTGTGTTGAATTACCGTCTGAGTCGGAATAACCGCGCCGACACGAACGAAGATCGGTAAGCGTTCGAGCGGCGTTTTTAAATAGTGGGTTTTTCCGCTTTCGTATTTCTCGCCCGTCCACCAATCGATCCATTCCGCACCCTTCGGCAAATAAATCCCGCGTGTTTGCATGCCCTCTTTTACGACTGGGGCAACAAGCACATCCGATCCAACCATATATTGGTCGTTTATCAAATAGGTCTGCGAATCATCCGGAAACTCATACCATACGGGGCGAATCACGGACTCTCCCGTTTTTTCATGTTCGTAAAAAAGTGTGTAGAGATAAGGTAAGAACTTGTAGCGAAGTTCGACCGTTTCCCGGTTGATCGTGGTGAAGTCAGCGCCAAAAGCCCATGGTTCTTTGTCACCGACCCATCCGACCGAATGCGAACGCAAAAATGGGGTTATGGCGGCGGCTTGGAGCCAGCGTGTGTAAAGTTCCCCGCTCGGCATATCCTGAAAACCGCCAACATCCGCACCGACGAATGGCACACCCGAAACGCTCATATTTACGAGCATCGGAATAGAAAGTGCTAATTGATCCCAGCTCGCATAATTATCGCCCGTCCAAACAGCGGAAAATCTCTGCACTCCTGCAAATCCTGCCCGCGTCAAAACAAATGGACGCTTTTCGGGTTCGAGCTTTCGCAAACCCTCAAAAGAGGCACGAGCCATCTGCATGCCGTAAACATTATGATAACGGCGGTGCGTATCGGGAAAACCGTCGCCCGCATGCGGCGTATCGTATGGAAAAGTTTTGTCCGGATGGTGATAGACCTCCGGTTTTTCGGTTTTATGAGACAGGAACACGCCGGGTTCGTTCATATCATTCCAAAATCCGGCAACACCTTCATCCAGATGTCTTCGATAAAATGACACAAACCATTCGCGTGATTTTGGATCAGTAAAATCGGGAAATACAGATTCGCCGGCCCAAACACTCCGATTGAGATCTGTGCCGTCGGGATTTTTAACATAAACATCTCTTCCCAAACCATCCGCATAAACGTCGTAATTTTTATCAATTTTAATTCCGGGATCAATAATAAGAACGGTCTGAAATCCATCAGCTTTCAAATCGCTAACGAGTTTTGTCGGGTTTGGAAAACGCTTCTTATCCCAGGTAAAAACGCGGTAGTCATTCATATAATCTATGTCCAAATAAATGACGTCCGCAGGAATTCGGTTTCTGCGATACTCCTCGGCGATCGTCCGTACACGCTTTTCGGGAAAATACGACCACCGCGATTGTTGATTTCCCAAAGCCCAGATCGGGGGTAGAGGAGTTTTGCCCGTTAAATTTGCATAATCTTTCAAAACATTTTTTGGCGTTCTTTCTTTGCCGCCGGTAAACACAAAATAATCAAGTTCCCCGCCGTCCGCACCAAACGTATAGATTTCGGGCGAAGTCTTGCCCATATCGAAAAAGGAGCGGAAAGTGTTGTTTAGAAATAAGCCGTAAGTTTTGCCCTTGTAAAGAGCGTAAAAAAATGGAATTGATTGATAGATCGGGTCTGTACCAACCGGATAAGCGAAAGTATCGGTATTCCAATTGACGATATATTTGCTGTTTCGGTGCATCTCCGCAAAGGCTTTTTCGCCAAAACCGTAGTATGTTTCAACCTCGCTTTTGCGAAGTTTTGAAGTTCGGAATTCGCCCGTAGTTCTATCAATTAGCGTAGGATGCTTTGGATCATCGCGAACGATAATTTCACCGGATTCGTCGAAAAGATTGACCGCACATGAAGCTCTTGAAATTACAACCTTCGCGCCATAATAATTTGTTAAAGTGATTTCCGCGTTGTTTTCGGATACTTTTATACTATGAACTTTACGATCGTGGGAATAATCAAAGGCGTAGGAAAATTCGCGTTCGAAAGTTCCGCTTGGTGCGATCCTCACGCGAACAACGTTGAGATCGAAAAACTCAATTCGTGCTTTCGCGCCGCTCGAAAGCTCTAGATCGACTCCGTTGTGCCTCGTTTCGGAAATTTTCGTTACTTTCCCAACTTCCTGCCACGCCGATTTCACAGATAGCGAACATAATAATACCAGACATAAAAAAGAGCAGAATTTAACTGCTCTAATCCATATTGTTGTTTGTTTGATTAAATGTAGATTCTTCATTTTCGACAAACTAAATTCCGATATAACTCCAAACCAAAGAAATTTGCCCGCGAAATACTCGAAAGCACGCGAAAAACCGAATAATTTTTATGGATATTCTTATCAGTATTCGTTTGCTAATGAATTTTTTGCCGCTTTATTCGCGGGCAAAACCTTTTCTTATTTTAACCCGATCTTCTGAAAAGCCCGTCTCGCATCTTCATTTTGCATAAACCAATACCAGACCTTTCCTGTCCGCAGATTTTCCGCACCTAGCAATGAAATTCCCAAATCTATGCCGAGAACATCGCCGTTAACCCAGCCTGTGTTTGGATTAAAAGCATCGGCGAAACTGTATCTGCCGTAAACATTGTCGCCGTATTTTTCCTTCATCTCCTTTAAGGTCGGCAGAGTAATATCGGGCGTAAACATCAAAGAACCCGCCACGGCATTTGGAACAACCGAACCATCAATACTTTTGTCATTTGACGGAACTCCCCAGGCCAAATAACCGTTTTCGCTGTCGGAAGCGGATATTCCCCACATTGTGTTTGAGTATTTCGGGAATTTGTTGCTTAGAACTTCTGCGGCAAATCTATGCTGCGAGCGGGTGGCTTTGACCGAATTTTCAAAATAATTTACAAATGGTGGGCGAGTTTCACGCCGGTTGCGAAAATCAACCCAGGCGTGCGAATACTGATGTATGAAAAGCGGTGGTACAGCGCTCAAATATCTGTAACCGCCAAATTCTTCCCAAGTCCGTTCCCAGGCCCACCAGGAGTTTTTTGAGATCGGATGATCTTTTGAGCCGATTGCCAGAAGGTATAAGATCATATGTTCGCTGTAATCCTTCCAGTTCGCTTCTAAAAAGCCACTTTCGGGTTTCCAGCCGTGGGATAAAAGATACTGGTTTTCGCCCTGCATCCATTTGTAATCAACTCTGTCGGCGATCACATCGGCGAGTCGAACTATTTCCGCGTCGTCAGAAAAACATTGCTTAACGGTCAAAACGCCGCCGAGTAGCAACGCCGTATCGATCGAGGAAACCTCGCTGTTCCAACGCCGTTCGCCTGTTTCATAATCGAGCCAATGATAAAACCAGCCGTTTTTGTTGAAGGCTTTATTAGCGAAAAAATCAAGTGAGTTTTTGGTTCGCTGTTTAATTTCGGCTTTCGGATACCAACCACGTTCGGCGGCGATGCAGTTTGCAGTTAAAGCAAAACCAGAAGCGGCGGAACTGGCGATGTTATAACTGCGATGATTTTTGGGCTTTTTTTTACCGTCCGTACCGACTCGATCGAGCGTTAAGCCGTTTTTTGGATTCGTGTTTTCCCAAAAATATAGAAACGTACGTTTCGACATATCTTCGAGAAATGCGTCATCTTCTCTAGAAATTCCCGCAGTCGGTAAAGCTCTTTTGGGTGCAGGCTCGATTTCAAAATTTGCATTTTCATTTGAGGAATTTTCATTATCAACAACTTCAAAAACGCTCTGCAAACCGTTGTCGCTGCTCGTTCCGACGATCACTTGAAATTCGCCTGCTTCGATGATGGGTTTCAAGTCGCGGTCGAAAAATTCCAAATCCTTCGGCGTTAGCGTAAATTCAATCGTCTGCATTTGATTCGGCTTTAACGATATACGCTCAAAACCTCGCAGTTCACGAACCGGACGAGTAACGCTTGCCGCCACATCGTGTATGTAAAGTTGGACAACTTCATCACCTGCGACCTTTCCTGTGTTTTTTACATCAACCGAAACTCTTAGATCTTCGCCCTTTTTGATCTTCAATTTATCAAGCCGCAGATTGTTTAAATTAAACGTCGTATAACTCAAGCCGAAACCGAACGGATAAAGCGGTTCGTTTGAAATATCAAGATATTTTGAAGTATATTTTTGCTCGGCTAAAAATGGACGACCTGTATTTTTGTGGTTGTAATAGATTGGAATTTGCCCGACTGACCGAGGAAAAGTTACGGGCAATTTTCCGCCCGGATTCGCATCGCCGAAAAGCGTATCAACAATCGCCGGACCCGCCATTGTTCCGGCAAACCAGGTTTCCAAAATCGCCGGAGAGTTTTCCGCCAGCCAATTTATTGTCAAAGGTCTGCCGTTCATCAATACGACAGCATAAGGTTTTCCTGTCGCATGAATTTGTTTAACGAGTTCCGTCTGCATTCCGGGCAAGCTAATATCCGAACGCGAAGCCGCTTCCGCGGACATATCCGACGATTCGCCAATCACCATGATTGTAAAATCCGAAGATTTCGCCGCATTCACCGCCGACGCAAATTCTTCGTCCGTTTTGCAATAAGCATCGCAGCCTTTGGCGTAATTTACTTTTAGATTCGGTAATTTTTGCTTTAACGCTTCCAGAACTGCGATCGGATCATTTGGCTGTCCGTCGCCCGTCCAATTGCCGTTCATTTCCCGTTTGTTGTTTGCCAATTCGCCGATGACCGCAACCGATTTTATATTTTTGCTAATCGGCAGAGTTTCGTTTTCATTCTTTAATAAAACAAACGATTTTTCTGCGGAAACTTCCGCGTAGTCACGATTTGATTTTTTGAAAACCTCCACTTTTTCCAGGGCTTCATCTGCAAATGGCTTTTCAAAAAGCCCTAATCGGTATTTAACTCGAAGAACGTGGCGCACGGCATCATCGATCGTCGCTATCGCTACCTTATTTTCTTTAATAAGCTCTTCGCCGTATTTGTTATAAAGCCGGGAAACCATTTCCATATCGGTTCCGGCATTTAACCCATACATCGCCGCGGCAGGTTCGTCTTTTGCCAAACCGTGAAACATCAATTCCATCACGGCTGTATAATCGCTGACCACCAAACCGTCAAACTTCCATTCTTTCCGCAAAACATCTCTCAGGATAAAAGGATTCGCAGTCGCAGGAACACCGTCCACGTCATTGAACGCAGTCATAAACGAACCGACTCCGGCATCGATCGAGGCTTTGAATGGCGGAAAGTACACTTCGCGTAAACCTCTTTCGGTAATATTCGTCGTATTGTAATCACGTCCGCCCTCCGCCGCACCATAGCCAACCCAGTGCTTGGCAGTTGCCATTACACGATTTGGTTGAGAATAATCATCGCCCTGAAAGCCTCGAACACGCGCAAAAGCGATTTTTGAACCGAGAAAAGTATCTTCACCGGCGCCTTCAATGATTCGTCCCCAACGCGGATCGCGGGCAATGTCCACCATCGGCGCAAACGTCCAATGAACTCCGGCCGCACGTGATTCCGCCGCCGCAATTGCCGCCGTCATTTCAATTGAATTTAAATCCCAACTTGCTGATTCACCGAGCGGAACGGGAAAGATCGTCCGATAGCCGTGAATCACATCAAATCCCAGCAATATCGGGATCTTCAGACGCGATTCAAGCGCGGCTCTCTGCAATTCGTTGGTCATCTTTACGCCGCGAACATTTAGCGTTGACCCAAGCAAACCTTTGCGTGCAAGGTCCAGATGTTCGGGGCGGAACTTGCCGTTTGCTTCACCGTCGAGTTGTTGTAGCTGACCGAGCTTTTCCGCCAAAGTCATCTTCGCTAAAAGTGCATTTATTTTTTGCTCGATGACTAAATCTTTAGAACTGGGAGATTGGTAATTCTGAGCTGAAATGCTCGTTAACGGAAGAAGAAATGTTAAAATGAGAATTAGAACGATGTTTTGATGTCTTTTCATTTTTCTGTTGTTTCTAAACGATAAATCCAATTATGTGCCGCACGGGATTTTTTATTTGTAAATTTATCTGCAACCCGCAAAATTCTTCAACCTGTAAATCCCAGAACTCCTAATTATGTACTCCCGGAAATTCCCCACATTAATGCGGGACTTTTCTCTTATCCAAAAGCGGCACGAATGATAAAATCATAAATAATAACAAGATCGAATTATTAAATAATGACATTTTGTATTTCGT
>JBGTGX010000026.1:0-10113 GCA_041746475.1 Pyrinomonadaceae bacterium
GTTCGGAATCAATTTCGAAGTAGAAACCCTTGATCGCGGCAGGGAAATGGTGTACAAAAATCGGCTGGTCAAATTGCGCCGAAAGATATGTTTCATCCGGTGAACCGAAATCTCCCCCCCATTCGAATTTGTTTTCGAGTTCGCCCTTTTCAAAGCCTTCCCCCAAAATTTCGACGGCTTTATCGTAATGAACTCTAGGAAACGGCCCTTTGATATTTTCAAGAACAGAGATGTCGCGTTCCAAAGTTTCGAGGTCGCTTCGCCGGTCGTGCAAGACACGCTCGACAATGAAAAGAATCATTTCCTCGCCTAGATCCATCATATCTTCGTAGGTAGCATAGGCGACTTCCGGCTCGACCATCCAAAATTCGGTTAAATGTCGCCGGGTCTTTGATTTTTCGGCACGAAACGTAGGTCCAAACGCATAACTTTTTCCGAACGCAGCGGCCGTTGCTTCGTTGTAAAGCTGTCCGCTTTGTGTCAGATATGCTTTATCGTCACCAAAATAATCAACCTCAAAAAGCGTCGTTGTTCCTTCGCAAGCCGCTGGCGTGAAGATCGGTGTGTCGGCGAGAATAAATCCCTGATCGTCAAAGAAATCACGAACCGCTTTGATTATCGAATGCCTTACACGTAAAACTGCGTGTTGTTTCTTGGACCGAATCCAAAGGTGGCGATTATCCATTAGGAATTCGGTGCCGTGTTCTTTCGGCGTGATCGGATAATCGGTCGCATTTTGGACGACTTCCAAATCTGACACGTCAATCTCGACACCGATCGCCGAGCGGTCATCTTCCTTAACGGTCCCGTGAACAATTATTGAAGACTCCTGCCCAAGCGATTTTGCCTCTTCGAAAATCGCCTCGGAAACATTCCCTTTAAAGACGACGCACTGCACAATGCCTGTGCCATCGCGTAATTGCGGAAATACAAGTTTGCCGCTAGAGCGAGAGTTGTAGAGCCAGCCCTTAAGGGTGACCTTCTCGCCGATATGATCTTTTAATTCGCTTATATATGTTTGGTTCATAGATCATGAATTAGTTCATTCAATCCGTTTAATTTATTCCTATCTGATCTTTAAAACCTTTGCAAGTACAAGCAGCCGCTTCAGAATCGCTAACGAAAAATACAATCGCAATGAATATCACTTTAGGGTTCTCTTCTTATCAAATTTTCTCGCGTAAAATGCTTCCCGCTAATGCCGGGAATTGCGCTAATCGTTGACGCGCTTTTTCCACGACCCGAAACATGGGATTAATATATTGTACATAATCGCCTTTTCCAAAGTTAGCCGCTTGGTTTGAAAACGTTCCGATTGCCTTCAGGCATCTTTGAATCGTCATTAGGTCAAACTCGTGATCAAACTCTTTATAATCAATATGCTCCAACCCGAGTCTCTCGCGTTCGGATAAGAAGCATTCTTTCTTGTTTCGAAGCCAGTCATCGGAGGGCACTTCTGTAATTCTATCTAAAAGCAGCGAAACAAGGTCATAAGCGACCGAACCGATTCTCGCATCTTGATGGTCGATAATAAGCAAGTTGTTTGTTTCATCAAGCATTAAGTTTGCTGTGTGAAAATCCCTGTGTGCTAAAACTTTTGCGCGGCTTTCGAGTTCACGCGATATGGCGGTAAATTCTTTTGTCAATGCCGCGTCGGTTTCGGCTGACAGCTCGGATTTATTTAAACTTTCAAAATAATGTTTCTTGAAAAAGTTTAACTCCCAAAGAAGTTTTTGCTCATCAAATATGAGTTTTGAAGCAATGGAATTCAGCTCAAATGCAATTGGGGTCGCTTTTTGAATTTTTGCGATCAGCGAGATCGCTTGATTCACAAGCTGATCACGAAAACCCGAGTCACTTTTTTCTAACTCGTTGCGAAGGATTTTATCCCCAAAGTCCTGATGTATGATCAAGCCCAAGTTGTAATCGATCTTTAGGATTATTGCGACGGGCAGGTCAGCCTTTAGAAAAAGCCTGGTGACGTCGATCTGCGGTAAGGATTCGTCAAAATTCTCGGGATAAACACAGGCAATTGCCGTTTGATCATTGAAGCTGATTCGGAAAAACTCCCGTGTGGAAGCGTCGGGCGTAAGCTGCTCCACATCGGTCGGCGCATCGTTTTGACGAAGGAAAATTTGCAGTCTTTCAATTGCCGAAGTGTCGAAAGTTTGGAACATAATTAACCGAAATGTTATTGATTTAATGGAACTATGTAGTTATCGCCGACCATTTTGCCTTTAATCGCCTTTTCCGGTATTTCGCTACAATGGTTGAGCATTTCTCCGGTTACGATGGCAACGTTCTCGTAGGTCTCGTTTTCTCCTATCACAACATCGTCGCAAACGATTGTTCGATTTAGTTTCGCACCGTTCTTAATTTTCACATTATCCCAGATGACGGATTCATGTATGCTCGCTGACGTTCCAATTTCGCTGTTCAACCCGATAATATTTCTTTCAGCATTTCCGTTTAACATACTCAGACTGATATCCAAATATCTCGGTATCGTTGAAAGCTCAAACCACTTTCCTTCAGTAATATGCGCGACTATTTTTTCGCCATTCTTTATCGCAGGATCATAAAAAGTTGGGACTATATCGGAATAGACACCTCGAGGAATATAGTCAAACACCCGTGGCTCGAGAATATGAATGCCTGTAAACATCATTGGAAATTCTGTACTTTGATCGCGAACCGCCGTTTTGTCGGGAAATCCCGCACCAAATCCGGCTACGTTTCCATTCTCGACAAAAACTTCGGTGAATTTCTCGAAATTTGTATTTTCCTTTAATACCATCGTTGCCAGAGCGCCTGTTTTGCGGTGGGTTTCAAGCGCGGCGTAGATATCGATATCGGTGATTATTTTCCCGTTTGCGATCAGGAAGGTTTCATCTTCAAGTAAATGCCTTGCATTATCGAGTGCACCGGACGTTCCGAGGATATTTGGTTCTTCCAAAGTGTAGTGAATTTTTACTCCAAAATCACTGCCGTTTCCAAGTGCTTTTTTTACAGATTCGGGTTGATGGTGTAGGTTTACGACTACTTCTTTGAAGCCGTATTTCGCAAGGTATTCCGCAACGTAACCGACGAGCGGTTTGCCCAGGAAGGGTATGGCCGGTTTTGTTCGGTCAATCGTTAATGGAAATAGCCGCGTTCCAAATCCTGCGGCTAAGATCATTGCTTTCATTTCAGGTCGCTATTAAAAATTTGAAAAAATATAAATACAATTCTTCCCAAAGCGTAAAGAATAAACTTAACTATTTTCAAGGGTGATTGCAAACTTGCGAATTCGGGTTTTGACGTTAGAATCACTTGTTATGACCGCTGAAATTTCGGAAAAGGTTTTTGGGCTTATCGATTCGCGCTCTAACCAAAAACGCGTCGTGGTTCTCGAGAATCAAGGTGCAAAAGTATTTAAGTTTCCATTGCCAATTATCCGATCAGCAGGTGAGACAACGATCAAAGAATCGCTCAAGAAACTCAAGGTTTTTGACTGGGTAGTCTTCTCGGACATTTATACCGTAGAAATCTTCTTTGAAATTTTGGGTTCCTGCGACATCGATCCGTTTGAGTTGGACGAGCTTACGGTCTGTGCCTTTGGCGAGGCGGTCGCCGATCGCTTGCGATTTGTTCAAGTGCATTCCGACGTAATTCCCGCAAAATTGGACGATGCTGCAATTATCGAAACCTTAAAGAGCTATACAGTTGGCGCAGATAAATTGAGCCAAATTAAAGTTTTATTCTTATCGAGCAATGATTTGAGCACTGGGTTTGTGAAAGTTTTGCGAAGCGAAGTTGCGGAAATTATAGAGCTCAAAATTTATCGGGCAGAGCTAGGCGAAAGCAAGGATCGAGCAAAACTAATCGCGCTTCTTAAGGGCGGCGCGATCGATGAATTTATATTTTGTTCGGCCGAGGATGTTCAAAATCTCTTGCTTATTGTTTATCCTGAGAAACTGAATACTCTATTATTCGAAACGGAAGTTTTTGCGACGGATTCGATTACGTTTCAATCGCTGAGTGAACACTCATTGGATCCTCGATTGCGGCGGACGTAAGCGTGATGGGTTACTACGAAATTTGATGAAAAAGAATTCTGTCATACTATTCTTTGTGGACGGGTTAGGGATCGGCGAAGAAAATGAGTTTAACCCGCTTTCAATCAACTCAAAACTTGAACCTCTGAACAATTTCGTCCGCGGCAAAAAGGAAATACACGGCGGTGGAATTTTAGTCCCTACCGACGCGCGATTGGGTATCGAAGGAAGACCTCAAAGCGCTTCGGGGCAAACAGCGATCTACACAGGGCTAAACGCACCCAAGATAAACGGCGGGCATAAACACGGCTTTCCGAACGATAGACTGCGCGAGTTGATCCGCGAATCGTCGATATTTTTGCAGTTGAAGCAAAAGGGAATTACACAGAGCATTTTCGCAAACGCATATGTATCAAAACTTCTGGGAAAACGAACAGGTCTCAAATCAGCTACGACTTGCGCCGTTGAAGCAGCTGGAATGCAATTCCGTACTCTTCCTGATCTCATAGGGCGAAAGGCGATATTTCATGATTTTACAAATCGTTCGTTGATAGAATACGGAGTAGATGTTCCGGAGTTTTCGCCGAAAGATGCAGCGGAAATTCTTACCAATTTATCAAAAGATCATTCGTTTGCTCTATACGAGCATTTTATCACCGACAAAATTGGACACGATCAAAACTATGAATGGGACGCTGAGCATCTTCCAAAATTAGCCGAGTTTATACGCGAAACGCTATACCGAATCGACCTCGATAAAACTACCCTTATCTTGACAAGCGACCACGGAAACATAGAGAATCTGTCCATCCGAAATCACACCTTAAACAAGGTTCCAACTATTATATGGGGGCGGAAATGTGAAGAGACTGCCAGCCGAATCAATGATTTAACGGATATTACTCCGACGATTCTCGACTTATTAAGTAAATGACAAAAATAGAAAATGCCGGGCAGCTTCCAAAGAATGACCGGAAAGAAATTTTCGGTTGGATGATGTACGACTGGGCAAACTCTGCGTTTTATACGACGGTTGTGGCCGTTTTGCTTGGACCATATTTGATCAGCTTGGCGCAGTCTTCGCTCTGTGCGAGTATCCCGCAAGCCTTGCGGGAGAATCACCCGTGCCAGGACGGGGTGATCTTTGACCTTTTCTTTTTCAACGTTACACCAAAAGGATTTCCCGCATTCTGTATCGCGATCTCAGTTTTTTCGATGGTGATTTTTCTTCCGATTCTGGGTGCGATCGCTGATTATACAAACCTAAAAAAGAGCTTCATGGCAATTTTTTGCTATGTTGGTGTGCTGGCAAGTTGTCTGCTCTATTTTGTATCGGGGGATTCATATTTATTCGGCGGAGTGTTGCTGATCGTAGCAAATATGTGTTTCGCGGCGTCAAACGTTTTCTACAATGCATTTCTGATCGACATAACGACGGAAGACAAACGCGATCGGGTTTCAAGCTACGGTTATGGTGCCGGGTATATCGGCGGCGTTGTAATGCTAGTGATGAACATATTACTGATAAACAATGCCGAAGCACTTGGAATATCGAAGGGTTTTGCGGTGCGAATCTCAATTCTAGCTGCGTCGCTTTGGTGGGGTCTTTTCGCCATTATCACTTTTTATATGGTGAAAAGCCGCGATCCGGAAAAAGATCTGCCTGAAGATAAAAAGCTTATAACTATAGGTTTCTCTGAGATCAAGGAGACTTTTAGAGAACTCAAAAGGCTGAAATACACTACGCTTTTCCTTGTCGCTTATCTCTTTTATAATGATGGAATTCAAACCGTTATCCTCCAGTCTTCAGCGTTTCTTTCGAACGAACTCTTTACATTAGCAGAACGAAACGCAAACGAAGATCAGGCATTTCTCCTGGGCATATTTCTCGTTGCACAAATTTTCGCATTCATTGGTGCAATTACATTCGAGCGGATTGCGAGATTTATAGGAACTAAGAAGACGATAATTGTCTCGCTGGCAATATGGTGCGCGATCGTCATATTTGCTTATTCGTTTCTTAGCTCGAAATTCCAAGCTTGGATCATGGGCGCGTTTATTGGATTGGTGTTGGGAAGCGCGCAAGCGCTTTCGCGATCTTTATTTTCTCAGATGATACCAAAGGGACGCGAATCGTCATTCTTCGGTCTCTATGAAATCTCCGAGAAGGGAACATCTTGGATGGGACAATTGCTCTTTACGATCGTTGTCGGCGCAACGGGTTCATTTCGTCACGCGATTTTGGCTCTGATCGTGTTTTTTATAGTCGGAAGCATCATTTTGTTGTTTACCGATACCACGCGTGCGATTCATGAAGCGGGAAACTTGACTCCTGCGGAAGCATCGGTCAGCGGCACCGGCGAATAGTTTTTTACACGCAATCAATTCATTTTCCTCCATAGTTAAATCCTCGAAATATTGTTAGATTAGCTCAAATGCAGGTTGAATGAGCAAAGCAACAAATACATCGCAGCAAATCCTAAAAGGCAGAGCGGTTTCGCGTGGAACCGGGCTCGGAAAAGCGCTATGCCTTTACGGACAGAAGCGACAATTTTATCGTCTTCAAGTTGAAAGTGAGGGAATTGCGAAAGAACTGCGCCGCTTTCGTGCCTCCGTCAGACTCGCTTCCATGCAGTTGCGAAAAATGAGTAATGAAGAAAGCGCTTCGGTCGGTGAAAATCAAGCGGGTATTTTTGAAACGCATCTTCTTTTCCTGCAGGATAAATCACTTCTTACCAAAATCGAGAAAACCATCGAAGAGCAGAGGGTGAACGCCGAATGGGCGGTGAAAACGGTGGCCGATTCCTACGTCGCGCGTTACAAATCACTGGGCGATAAACATCTACGCGAGAAATACATCGATCTTGAGGATATTGCGGAGCGATTGCTTACTGCCCTTGGCGGAGGGAAGAAATCGGAAATCAACCTTGCCCGAGATATGGTCGTTGTTGCAAAGGAAGTAAATCCATCCACACTCATTGAATTGAGCCAAAGCGATCCTATTGCAATAGTTACTGAAAACGGCGGTTGGACGTCGCACGCCTTTATTCTTGCTCGTGAACTTGGAATCCCTGCCGTGACTGGGTTGAAGGGAATACTGCGGACGGTCGAAACGGGTGACAAGATAGCTGTTGACGGGTTTTCCGGGGATGTAATTCTCAATCCCTCAGATGGATCGCTTTCTAACGCAAACGCCCTAAAAAGCAGACTTCGAAAACGCGATGCAGATATCAGCAGTAAGCATGAATATCCGATAAAGACCCTTGATGGTATCGAAATTACCGTAAGGGCTAATTTAGACTTTACAGGCGGATATGAGCAGGCTGAAAGTCTGGGTGCAAAAGGAATCGGACTCTTCCGTTCCGAGTTTTTATTTAACCAAAACCGCGGATTCCCGACGGAGGAGGAACAATTCCAAAGCTATGCCGGAATTGCAGAAGACGTGGGAGAAAATGGCGTGCGGATCCGAACATTTGATCTGACGGTTGATCAATTAGCCGGTCGTAACGCGGTATCGGAAAAAAATCCGGCACTCGGCTTATCGGCGATTCGCTTGAGTCTGCTATACGAATCGGAATTTCGAGTTCAGCTCCGCGCCTTACTTCGGGCATCATACGGCCGCCAAATTGATATAGTTTTGCCGATGATCTCCGATGTTTCAGAAATTCGCCGTGCCCGAAAAATATTAGAGGAAGAAAGCGAATCACTTAAATCGGGCGGAATTGAGATCGGTTCGCCGCAATTGGGAGCTATGATAGAAGTTCCTTCAGCCGTTTTGGTCGTCGACAAAATTCTCGAGGAAGTAGATTTTATTAGTCTCGGAACAAATGACCTTGTGCAATACCTGTTGGCAGTTGATCGCGATAATGAAGAAGTCGCAGATTGGTTTCGAACGCTCCATCCGGCGATTCTTAGAAGCATAAAAATGGTTGCGCGGGCATCCAGGTCGAGCCGCAAGCCTTTGATAATTTGCGGAGAGATGGCGGGATCGCCTCTCTATGTTCCAATCTTGATTGGATTAGGTGCGACAGATTTAAGCATGAATATCCTTTCTATTCCTCGGGTCCTAGCTATTGTGACCAGTATCGCCTACGAAGAAGCACGGGAGGTCGTTGAGGATTTAATGCAGTGTGCGACTGCGGATGAGATCGAAGAAGAGGTTTCCAGAGTCTATTTGAAGCGGTGGAAACATTTGTTTGACCAGCATTCGCTGCCTGTGAACCTCTAAATTCAAAAAACGAAATTCGAGAAATCAGCTAGAAATAAGGAAATTATTGGAATTTGGGGGCTTATTAAGAATTTAATTACTTCATAGGTGCGGCGATATTTCAGGGATGCGTCTTAGAATCGTTCATTCGAGGGAAGCAGTCATTCTGATGGCATTCGACGGCATACGGAGCGAGTGCACAAAGAAAATTCTCGTTCGCCAAAAAAAAATAATGAAGAATTTTTGGAAACAGAAGAGTATGACCCAAAAACATTAAAAACATTAAAAACATTAAAAACGGGAAACACCCCGATCCGGTATTACAGGCCGGTGACATTATAGAAGAAGGAAGATAGAAGTAGTTTGCAGACAAAAGAGAAGCAGACTATAACGTAAAACCGTAGTTTCGTTTGTTGAACATTTTTTGTTAAAATAGCGGTGCCTTGCGGTTGGGCAGGTTGGATAATCGCTTTTCTTGCTAAAGAAAAGAGGAAAGTCCGAACACTATAGAGCAGCGAGCCGGCTAATTACCGGGTATCCGTTCATACGGATAACGACAAGTGCAACAGAAAGCAAACCAGCCTTCGGGTGATGGGTGAAACGATGAGGTAAGAGCTCATCAGCGCGTTTGGCAACAAAAGCGGCTGGGTAAACTCCTCGCGGTGCAAGACCAAATAGGGAAACTAAATGAGCTGCTCGCTCAGCGTTTGAGAAATCAAACTAGGTTTTCGGGTAGGTCGCTCGAGCTGTTTGGTAACAAGCAGCCTAGATGAATGATTATCGGTTTTGTCTTTTGGACAAATTTACAAAATTCGGCTTATAGACTCACCCAATCTGCAGGGCGGTTTTTTGTATCAGAATAGGTAAACAAGGAGCTTTAGAAAATATATGGCAAATCGAAAAGGGGTCTTTATTGGAGCCTACGTGCCTAATGAACTTAAAGAATCACTGAAAAGACGTGCTGCGACGCAGCATCGCACTCTCTCTCAGGAGATCACACGAATACTTGTAGAAGCAGTTCACGGGCAGGGTTTGCCTAGCGGAAGCGTTGATCGCCGAAATCAGAATACGATTCCCCGCAGACGCGGGACCGACCCGCTTCCACGGCGACGGTCCGAAGACCTTCCGTATATCGCGCCCGAGGGCAAAGACAACGATTAACGCATTCCTAAGTTATTATTCAACAAACGCCGTCGCAAATTGTGTCGGCGTTTATTGTTTCGCCCGCAAGTTTGATAAAATCGTTTGAAAATGAACGGTCGATTTATTGTATTTTTGGTGGTTGGTATTTTTGCAGGTTTCGCAATTGGTTTCTTAACCGCAAACTCAATTAACCGAAGCCAATATAACGAGTTGCTTACGGAAAACGCGCGGCTTAAAAATCAAAACCAGGCATCTCCGGATATTCAGCCCGCGGCCGAACTCAGCGACAATGAAATTCGCACCAAAATTGATGAGGCTGCAAAAAATCCTAAAGATTTCACGTTTCAAAAAGGTTTGGGGTTAGCCCTTTACCAATATGCCGCAAAAAAGCAGGATGCCGATTTACTTGCTGAAGTGGTTACTCTTTTAGAGCGGGCGCATTCATTGAATCCTGATGATTATCAGTTGATCGTTTCGCTTGGAAACGTGTATTTCGATTTAGGACAGATAAATAAAGATGTCACGCGGAATCTAAGAGCGAGGGAACTTTACCAGAAGGCCTTGGTGAAAAATCCAAAGGATATTAACGTGATAACCGATCTAGGACTTACTTATCTCTTAAAGGAGAATCCGGATCGGAAACGGGCAATTTCTGTGCTTGAAAGCGCACTCGGCCAGGATCCGAAATATGAGCGAGCACTTCAATATATGACACAGGCACAAATA
>JBGTGX010000027.1:0-30181 GCA_041746475.1 Pyrinomonadaceae bacterium
CCTGTCCATTCAGTAAACGGCGATGCCCAGATGCGTGGACCGGAATTTCCGATCGCGAAGACACTTTGGCCTTCGAAATCTACTTTGCTTTGCCAACCGGTTTCATTTGAAAACGTGAACATTCCTTTCGATGTTCCGACAAAAATTTTTCTATCCATTGCGTCAAAACCTCTTTTAAATATCGAATGAGTTTTCGATTTTTATCAACAACTGCGTATTAGCCAATAAAATCAGCACAAAAAACCTTGTTTTAGTATTCCTAATCATTATAATCAAAACCGAAATAAAATCTAGAAAAACTTCAATATCGAGTTTTCGCGAATGTTCAGAGATCGGATAGAAGCTGAACGTGATTCGGACGGAGGGAATATATGAAAAAAATATTATTAGCAATCGTTGGGATAATACTTCTGGCGGTCGTTGTACTTGGCGTCGTTGTATTTGTTTCACCTACTGATTTTCAAGTCGAAAAGGAGATCGTCATAAATAAGCCAAAGGCGGAAGTTTTTGATTATCTAAAATATGTCAAGAACCAGGAGAAATGGGGGCCATGGCAGAAAAAGGATCCGAATATGGTTCACAGGTATACGGGCACGGATGGGGAAGTCGGCTTTATATCCGCTTGGGAAAGCGATCACGAACAGGTCGGGTCGGGCGAACAGGAAATCACAAAGATCGTGGATGGTGAGAGGATCGACAACCAGGTGAGATTCAAGGTGCCGTTTGAATCCGCAAGTGATGGTTATTTTGTGACGGAAGCCGAAGGACAAGAAAGGACGAAAGTAAAATGGGGATTCACGGGCTCATTCCCAAGGCCTTTGAACTTGATGCTTTTGTTTATCGATATGGACGCAGAAGTCGGTAAGGATTTTGACGAAGGTCTTAAAGACTTAAAGGTCATTTTGGAAAAACAAGAGAATCCAAAATCCGATTCGAATGCCGCGGATGCTGAAAGCAATACTGCCGCGGGCGAAAGGAGCGAGCCGGTGAGGTGAATGCGGAGCCTTACTTAGTTAATCGTTAAAGATAAAAAACCCCAATCCTCCCGGATCGCGTATGATGGCATTATCAGCCACGCCATCCGTATTGAAATGCGTTATTTCTTCGATGATAGGGATTCCCGCCTCCCGGATCAGACCTATGTTTGTTAAGTTTTTCCCTCCGTTAAAGTATGTCATTCCGGGATTGAAAAAAAGATGGGGACACATCAGCGGCTTCATTATGCTTAAATCTATCGACGAACCGTTGGAAAACGTCGCCCAACCCTGTTCGATATCGCCTTGCGATTTTTCAAAACCTACGGCTTCCCAAAATTCAACTGTTGCGTCTATATCATGCGCTTCGATACTCAAACCGGCAAAATTGCCCGTCATTCCAAACGATTCGTTCTTTGGTTTAAAATTAATATTGGCTTCTGTTTCTGAGAAGTAAACTCGCACACCATTAGGATCGCTGCTGATAAATCCGTCCCCGGCTAAAATTAATTCCGCAACCTCTTCGACCCGTGAAATTATCGTAGAGAAATCGTTACCATAAAGCTTTATTCCATTGCGCGCGTAGCGGTCAGGGTTGACTTCAACCAACGCTTTTCCGTCGGTAAAAATGACGGCGTCATCATCAGAAAGTAATTCGAAATTCAGCTTTTTATAAAATCGAGCGCTTTCTTCCGGATCGCTTGTCGCTGCGTGAACGACGGTTTGAAATGCCATTGCGATTGTCTCCTCGTTTCCGTGGCTTAACGAAATTTCACGGAAAACATTTATGGTAAAATTCACCAATAAATTATGTGTCGAAATATTAAAACATTGTACAACTTCGTGCCACCTGCGACAGATCAGGAGATTAAAGCTGCCGCGCTTCAGTATGTGAAAAAGATCAGCGGTTTTCAAAAACCTTCTGAAGTAAATCTGATTGCATTTGAAACAGCTATTGACGAAATCTCAGCAGCATCGAAAAAACTAATAAATGGTTTATCTACATCGGCGGCTCCAAAAAACCGTGAGGAAGAGGCGCGCCAAGCAAGGATTCGAAGCGATAAAAGATTTGGCAGGATCTGAGGGATATTATTAGGCAATTCGCCTTCTGTGGGTTTGCATCGATTGAAGAATCTTACCGGAGCTTAACTTGGGTGAAACAGGGCGGAAAATGGAAGATGATTTTTCATGCGGAAGTTCCGGTAGGCGATACGTTGGCGAAAAAGAATGAGGAGAAGGAGAAAATGAATTTTTGGGCATTTCGGCGGCGGCTTACAAGGGTGCGGACATGGCGAAGGCAAAGGAATGGTATGCAAAGGCGTTTAATGAAAAACCATACTTTGATGAACCATTTTACGCTGGTTTCAATATTAACGGTTACGAGCTCGGACTCCAACCGGAGGAAGGAAAACAATCGGTGAAAGGCGATGGAATGACGACATACTGGGCGGTGCGGGATGTCGAGACGACGATTAAGAAGTTTGTAGAAATGGGCGCGACGGTTCACGAGAAACCGGGCGATGTCGGCGGGGCGTAGTTGTCGCTTCCGCGAAGGATCCTTGGGACAATATTATTGGTATCATTTTAAACCGGCATTTAAGTCGATATAAAAGCGGGAAATGCTGCGGCGATTTTCCACTAGATGAATAACTGAAGTTTTCCACCGACCCGCAATTTAGAATTTTCTTCGAAGAATTTGCAGACTTCGCTTTCGTCAAATTGTCTGTCCAAAATTCTCGCCCGCGTTCGTTTAGTATATGAAACGAAAGTTTCATACTAAAAATTCAAGGAGAAAAATTATGGCTAGTTTTATGTTTTTGCTGCACGACAATACATCGATGCCCGAAGATCTTTCAGCTGAGGATGTTCAGGGTGTGATCGAAGAATATTTGGCGTGGCGAAAAGAAGTGGCGAACGAGGGAAAGCTAATTGGCGGTGAAAAGTTGACCGACGACGGCGGCAGGCATCTGGCGATGTCGGACGGAGGAATCCGCGTGACCGACGGACCATATGCGGAAATTAAGGAAGCACTCGGAGGTTATTTTGCAATAAAGGCGGCGGATTACGACGAAGCCATTGAGATCGCAAAAACGTGTCCGCACATTAAATACGGGACAAAGATAGAAGTAAGGCAAATTGATGAAATCAACCTCGCGGATATGTAAATATGGTTTCCGAAAAGGCTGTAAATGAATCGATTGATCGTCTGTTCCGGCACGACATCGGACAGATGATTTCTGTTTTAACGAGGATATTTGGAATTGGAAAGATCGATTTGGTGGAGGACGCGTTACAGATCGCGCTTTCCCGTGCATTAAAGAAATGGGCTTTTAAAGGAATCCCGGGAAATCCGAAGGCATGGCTGATTCAAGTTGCCAAAAACCACATCCTCGATCAACTCCGACGAGATAACAAAAGCGTGGGTTTTGAAGAAGAATTTCGTAAAACTGATGAATACGCCCACAAGGCAGACTTTATTGACTCGGTATATTTTGAACACGAAATTTTCGAAGGCCAGCTCCAAATGATCTTCGCCTGCTGCCATCCATCGATTCCGGTCGACAGCCAAATTGCTTTAACATTGAAAACGGTTGGCGGTTTTAGCGTTTCGGAGATCGCTCACGCATTCCTCGCAAAAAAAGACGCGGTTGCAAAAATGATCACTCGGGCGAAGACGCGGCTCAGGGATCACAATGTAAAACTGGAAATTCCCGGTCGCGAGAATATTTCTTCCAGGTTGGAAGCGGTTTTGAAAGTACTTTATTTAATGTTTAACGAGGGATATACCGCCTCGATCGGCAACGAACTCACGCGTAACGATCTGTGCCATGAAGCTACCCGGCTCGCGAAATTGCTTGCGGCACATCCGGTCACTTCGTCACCCAAAACGAGTGCCCTGACTGCCCTCTTCCTTTTCCAGGCATCACGTTTGCCCGCAAGAAATTCAGATGATGGGACGATCTTAGTCCTTGCCGAACAAGACCGATCACTTTGGGATCGGGGAAAAATCGCAGACGGACTTAGTTATTTACGGGCTTCGGCAAGTGGCTGCGAAGTCAGCGAATATCACCTGGAGGCTGAAATCGCTTCCTATCATGTGCTTTCAAAAAGTTTTGATTCAACCGATTGGAAGTCTTTGGTCGGCGTTTACGAAGAGCTATTGGAGCGAAATCCCTCGCCGATAGCCGCCCTGAATAAAACGATCGCAGTTTCTCATGTCGAAGGCGCGAAAGCGGCTCTTACTGAGCTAAATTCTCTTGACGACCGCAAGCTCCAAAATTATTACCCTTTCTTTATTACAAAGGGCGAACTTCTTCATATGACCGGCAGCCCTCACGAAGCCATCCTTGCTTTTGAAGAGGCCATCCGACTAACCGACAATGAACCGATCAAGCGTTTTGTAAAAGAAAAGATCAAACGCATTACATCGGATATCTGAGCGCATTTAAGTTCGCACGATTTCGAATACATATTTTGTAAATAATTCGTACATATTCTATAACTAACGGGGTAAAAGAATTTCCACTCCCAGAGAGAATTTGTGCAAAAAATATTAGACGTCGGTTGTGGTGTAAATAAACATGAAGGTGCGATCGGATTAGACAATAATCCGCGCACCGGGGCGGATGTGATCCACGATCTTGGGAAGGTTCCTTATCCGTTTGAGGACAACGAATTTGATTTTGTCGTCTCGAACCACGTTGTTGAACACATTCCGGATGTCATTGCATTTGTCGAAGAACTTTATCGGATCACGAAACCGGGTGGAAAAATAAAACTCCTCACGCCGCATTACACGAACCCTGATTGGGCAACGGATCCGACGCATCGAAATCATTTCAACAGTTATTCATTTAACCAATTTGTTGCGGATAAACAACTTTTCGATTTTTACACTAATGTAAAACTTAAACCGGTAAGAACATATGTTTCGCTTTCAAATCTTTGGAAGGCTTTAGGAATCGAGTTTTTTGTCAATCTCGACCAGAAATTTCCTTCGATGCGGTTCTTGAGAAAATTTTGGGAGCACTATTTGAGTTTTATTTTTCGGGGAAAGGAGCTCACGTTTGAGTTTGAGGTTGAAAAAGATTAGCTTTGGGGATTATCGGCACTTCCGCGGGGCGGATATTCCGGGCTTTTCGAGCCAACTATATACCCGGTTTTTTTCATCTTTCAAATTGATTAGTTAACATTATCTCTGGCAAAGACATCTTAACGACATGATTACTGTTTAGTATTTTTGGAGACGTTTAATGAAATTTAGATTATTAACGGTATTTTCGCTCCTTGCGTTTGCCTTCAGTGTATTTGGAGCAGGACTTGTTTTGGCTAACCGCTCCCGCGCGAACGATTTGGCAAAGCTTTTGCCGGAATCGGATGGTGTGATGATATTGGATGCAAATCGTTTATTCAATACAGCACTTCCCCAAATGTTGGCGGCGAACCAGCCGCTGCTCGAAAAGGTTAACAAGAAACTCGACGATATTAAGTCTCAAACCGGGCTTGATCTTAGAAAGTTTAACGAGGTTGCAGCGGGAATTAAAACCAAAGAGATTTCGATGGGAGAAATTTCCATTGAGCCTTTAATTTTGGCTAGAGGGGATGTCGAATCCCAAGCCGTTGTTTCTGCAGCTATATTGGCTTCAAAGGGAAAATATAAAACCGAAAAAATCGGGAAGTATACGGTTTATGTTTTTTCAGTCGATGGGATCGCGGAAAAAAACAAACCGCAAAAAGCTGAGAACGATAAATCGGTTCTTGATAAGGCACTCGACAATATGTTTAAAGGATTGTCGAATGAACTTGCTCTCACGGCGTACGACGAAAAGACGATCGCCATGGGAAGTCTTTCTCGGGTTAAGGGAATGATCGGCGGCGCTCCGCGTGTCAATGCTGATGTTTTATCACTGCTTGACACGAATCCTACGGCTCTTGCAAATATGGGAGCCCTTCTTCCAAACGGTATTTCGAAGTTTATTAAACTAAGCGACGATGAGCTCGGCGCGGCATTAGACTCCATACGTCAAATGCAGGGTTCGCTAAATATCAGCGACGGCAAAGCAATTCTTTCAATGATGGCGAAAACGTCCGCAACGGACCAGGCGGAAAGTCTTGAAGGGACATTGTCGGGACTTAGGATGCTTGGGCAAAGTGTCCTTGGAAGTTCAAAAAACGCCGATAAAAAGGTTTATGCGCGAATGGTTGAAAATTCCAAAATAACCCGCGATGAAAATTCCGTCATGCTGAATTTGTCAGTACCGCAGAGCGACATCGATATCTTGATAGGGAAAAACTAACGCGATCTGATTTAAGTCATCGGGCTGTCAACTTTTTAGTTGGCGGCTTTTTCTTTCAAAAGAGATCTTTTTCCAAGTGTTTCGCCTTTTAAATACATTATATCTTGCGTAGAATATTGCTCAATGAAAAGAAAAGCTAATTCATTTGAACTTGCCGCGGTGTTGTTCCTTCTTGTCCTGTTTTTCGGGGGGATGTCAAATCCATTCGCTCAAACAATCAATCGGTCAAGAATAACGACAAAATCTCCGAGTCCGACGCCCGCGAAAAAAACGGCCGACAAACTCGGGATCGTTATCGATCAGGCTGGTTGTACTACGGCTTCAGCGGGTTGCGATGTTGTAAAGAACCCTGCTGTTCCTAAGCCGCATGCAACAGCTACGCCGACGCAAATCCCTATTTCCGACCCACGGCAGCCTAAGATTTTTTCCTATGTACAATCAAGGGTCAACGGGATTTTGGCGAATCCCATGCTCAGACGCGGGAGAGTCGGTGTTAGAATCGACTGGCTTGACCAAAACGCCAGCATTTTCTCGCAAAATTCGGACGCATATTTTATGCCCGCCTCAAATATGAAAAGCTTTTCAGTGGCAACTGCCCTGGATTCTCTTAGCCCGAATTTTCGATTCATAACGAGCGTTTATGCAAATACGAAACCTGATACTTCAGGTACGATTCGCGGAAGTCTGATCGTTTACGGACGCGGAGATCCGAGTTTTTCCACAAGTTTTTCCGAAGGCGATTATTATAAAGAATTGGATGATCTGGCGGAAAAGATCGTACAGGCCGGAGTAAAAAAAATTGAAGGTGGAATCTTAGGCGACGAAACATATTTTAATACGGAGCCGATTCCCTCGGGTTGGGAATGGGACGATTTACAATGGTATTACGGGGCGGAAGTTTCGAGTTTGACGATTAATGATAACACCGTCGATCTCAAGATTTTTCCAGCCGCGGAGGCGACGCCGTGCGGTGTGAGTGTCTCGCCTTATAATACCCAGTTCCGAATCATCAATAAGTGTCAGACGGTCCCGGCCGGCACACCGCGAAAAATAGGAGTAAAGAAAAAACTTAACGAAAACTTCGTTGAAATTACAGGAACAATGCCGGTGGGGGATACGGGTTATTCGGGTGCGATAACTGTTTCACGACCTGCGAAACTATTCGTTGAGCTATTAACCCAGCGCCTGCAGTTAAAAGGCGTTGCAGTTGCGGGTGGTTCGCGCGTAATAAATCGTTACGAACGTGCGGGAACTCCGCTTCAAACTGAAACGCTCGTCGAGCTCGCAAGACACGAATCTCCACCTTTGAGTTTAATCGCGCAGAAAACGATGAAGCCGAGCCAGAATCTCTATACTGAATTGATCTTGCGGGTTCTTGGCGAGGAACGCGGCGACAAAACGGACAAGGAAAAAACAAGCGAACAAAAAGGAATCGAGATCGTGCAAGATCTGCTTCGAAAAGCTGGCGCGGAGCCGGAAAGTGTTGTCCAATACGACGGCAGCGGACTCTCCAGACATAATCTCATTACACCCGATTCTGCAGTAAAACTCTTTTCTTATATGTCGAAGAGCGCAAATTCTTCTGTTTGGAGAGACTCGCTGACGATCGGTGGAGTTGACGGAACACTAAAACGCCGGTTTATTGGAACGTCTGCACAATCCAATGTCCGTGGTAAAACCGGTACGATCGATCAAGTATCGGCATTGTCAGGTTATGTCACGGCAAAATCGGGCGAGCAATTCGTTTTTTCGATATTAACGAATAATCTCCCGAATTCCCGTCTTAGAACCTCGGTCATTGACGATATCGTTGTTGCGCTTTCAGAATTTGACAGTAGGGACGTCGAAAAAGCGGCAAACTAATTATTTTCTTGTTACTTTTATAAGAGGCGAATCGCGTTTTTCGCTCGTTGCAAAAATAGATCTCATATCGACCGAATAGCAAATTGCCTCGCCTTGTTCCCTTTTACCAAGCTCAATAATTGCCGGCTCTTCCATCCATATCCGGTCGAAATCCTTTTCATCTTCGGGGATCGAAATTTCATAGGCATTGTAGTAGTCGCAGACGACAACCCGCGTCCCATCGGGTGAAATTTCTCCGCCGGTCAGATAACCGTTTGGCAAAGCCGGAACGTTGAAATCTGAAACCTTACGGAGCGATAATTTCTCTCCACCACTTTTCTTCACAAGTTTATAAACTCCCGCAGAACCGGAAAGCCTTTTGGTAATTACATAAATCTCTTCCGTTTGCTGATTCACAAGAAGTGTTTCGGCGTCGTGGCGAAAATCCGGGTAAGAAAAATTCAGTGCTTCGGCATCGCTGGTTCGCTGCGGTTTTTCAATGGACGAATCTTGGGCTTTTTCAGATACGATAGGTTCTTCGAGCCGATAAACGGTCATTTCGCTCCGGTCACGCATATTGTTGCCGATGTCGCCGATGTATAAAAAACACTTCCCGTCAGCGGTTTTGATCGTCGCAATATCTTCCCAATCTCGATTTTCGGCGCGTCCAACCTTCCATGTTCCAAGTTTTTTGCCTTTTTCATTCAGGGCAAAAATAAATGGTCCGTTTTTTGAATCGTTGTGCGTCCACAATACATTCTTGTTGCAGCGTGACATCACCAAACCGCTGCTTTCCGAAATTTCGGACGATTGGATCGTTCCGACGATCTGCGGTTGATCAAACACTTTCGAAATATTCTTTCGCGGTGCGGGATCAACGTCTGCGCCGCCAAAAAAGTCGGACGAACAACTAGCGACGCTAAAAGACAGAAACAAAAGAGATATGACAAAAAAGCAAATTTTCGATATAGTTTTGACCATGCTTCCATGCGATTATAACGTACATATGACAAATGGCGTTCGGAAACTTTTGCAGACGACGATTCGTATTTTTTACTAGTGAACACCCCAATGACAGTTGGAATTGAATGGCTCGTCGAAGCCAAAGGATGTAATGAAAACCTCTTACGCGAAGAGAATGTTCTTCGCAAAATTTTTGCGTCGTTAATCGCCGAACTCGGTCTAAAAACTATCGGTAAAGACATTTGGCATACGTTTCCCGGAGAAGGTGGAGTAACCGGCTTGGTCGCTCTTACAGAATCTCATCTTGCATGTCATACATATTCGGAAAATAAAATTGCAACCTTCAATCTCTATTGCTGCAAGTCCCGACCCGAATGGAATTGGCGCGCAAATTTGTACGAAATGTTGGGCGCAAAAGACGTTTCCGTAACTCGTATTGTTAGAGGGAGCGACAGCGTCGTAACTGGCGCTTCGGGAGGCACACGATGACCACGCTCAATGCAAATTGTCCGTCCTGTGCAGGCCCAATCGAGTTTAAAGCGGGCTCGACGATCGTTGTTGTTTGCCCGTTTTGCCGTTCGGCAGTTGCCCGCACGGATCGAAAACTTGAGGATCTCGGCAAGGTTGCGGAGGTCGTTCAGTCAAAATCACCGCTTCAACTCGGGCTACGGGGCGAATTTGGTGGAAACAAATTCGAGCTAACCGGGCGCGCGCAGGTAAAACACGAAGGCGGCGGATTATGGGATGAATGGTACGCAACATTTTCGAATGGTTGGGTAGGTTGGCTTGCTGAGGCGCAGGGCAAATTTTATATGACATTTTATAAGCCTTTGCCCGAAGGTGTTGTCGTTCCTGCTTTTGCCGGTCTTCAAATAGGTCAGGTTGTAAAAGAAATTGCGAGCGAAACTCCGCTGTTGGTTGCGGAAAAAGGGACGGCGAGTTATGTAGCAGCCGACGGCAATATTCCATATAAACTTGAGCCGAACGAAAAGAATCAGTATGCGGATCTAACGGGTAAGGGCGGAATTTTTGCGACCATCGATTACGGCACAAATCCGCCTTTTGTTTTTTTCGGTCAGGAAGTGACTTTAGAGGATTTGGGTCTTGCGGATAAACGTGCGGCTGAGCGCGAAGCCGCAACCGTTGCGAGCGAAGCGATGGGCTGTCCGAATTGCGGCGGGGCGTTAGCACTCAAAGCACCTGATAAAGCTGAGCGCGTGACTTGTCCATACTGCAATTCACTTCTTGACGTCAATCAGGGAAATCTCAAGTTTTTGCACGCCCTGAAGCCTTCTCCGGCGCCGCATGATTTTGTCTTAGAAATCGGAAGTCGGGGCGTATTCAAGAATTTTGCGAGCGGTAAGGAACTGGAAATAATCGGCGCAATGGTTCGCAGCGTAACGATCGACGGCGTCAAATACTTTTGGCATGAGTATCTTCTTTACAATCCGAAAATCGGTTTCAAGTGGCTCGTCCACTCCGATAATCATTGGAATTTTGTCGATACGATCAATGTTGCCGATGTTGACGTCGCTGAACCGATCGCCGGGTTTCGTTCTAGCGTCAAATTTAATGGAAAACGGTACAAAATATTTCAGGACACGCCGGCTACGGTTGAGTACGTAAAAGGAGAATTTTATTGGCGTGTTGAGGTCGGTGATCGCGTTGCAGCAGCCGATTTTATTTCGCCGCCTTTTATGCTGTCGCAGGAACTGACCGATAAAGAGGTAAATTGGTCGCTTGGAACATATCTGCCGGTCAAAGCGGTAGAAAAAGCGTTTGATGTAAATGGACTTCCAAGGCCCTGGAATGTCGCACCGAATCAGCCGTTTGAGAGCGGGAGTTTGATCTGGTACGGATTTGCGCTACTTGCACTTTTATTCATCGTTTCGATATTTATGCTTCCATTTACGGGTCTCGGAACGACGAAGTTGAGGCAGGATATTTTGTTTGAACCGCTTGAGCGACCGCTTGGACCGCGTATTGTTGAGAGTCAGGAATTTGAGCTGGACGGCAATCGAAATGTGAGGATCACTACTGCCGCGCCGGTAAATAATTCATGGGCCGAATATAATATTGATTTGATCAGCACGGAGAAAAGCAATATCGAATCGGTGCTCGTGCCGGTTGAGTATTATCATGGCGTAACCAGCGGCGAATCCTGGAGCGAAGGAGGAACGAGTGAATCGGCGACTATCTCAGCAGTTCCCGCGGGAACATATAAACTTCGGATCGAGGCGACCTGGAAAGATTGGAATAAGCCGATGCCGGTTCGTGTAAGGGTAGAGCAAAGTGTAACGAGGGGTGTGAATTTCTGGATCGCATTTATCCTTTTATTGATCGTTCCAATAGTTACTTTAGTTCGAAAACTTTCTTTTGAGTCGCAACGCTGGAGCGAAAGTATGTTTAGCGGATCATAGTTTAGGACGAGATTATGTTAAGAAAACTTTATTATGCTTTTGGGATCGGGGTGATATTGATTTATACCGCGTCGACCTGGCTCGGCTGGGAGTTTGCTAATTCGGGGAGAAATCGTTCGTTTCTGGGGGTTCCGTTTATTTCTAGTGGTTATCGTGGAGGAAAATAATGTTGATGACTTTGCTGAATCTGAGTGTGCTTGGATTTGTCGTGAAATTTGAAGAGCTGGCGAATGTGCTGATATCGGCTTTAATTTTCGTTGTTCTGGGATTGGTAATTTTTGCGATCGCATTTTTCATTTTGGATAAGGTGACGCCGTTTTCGATCCGAAAAGAAATTGAAGACGATCAGAATACCGCGCTTGGGATCGTGATAGGATCGATGCTGATCGGCATTGCTCTGATAATAGCTGCTGCCATCAGTGGATAAAAAATTGGGTGGAAAGCGGAGCATGAGGACATTAAATTCGGTGCGGCACTTTGTCTTCGTTTTGTATTTTCCGTGTAGAAATGAATAAAACTCCACTGCTTTTTATCAATGTTTTTGTCATCGCCACCTGTGGCTTGGTTTACGAACTTCTGGCGGGCACGCTTGCAAGTTACGTACTAGGCGATTCCGTAACTCAATTTTCGATAATAATCGGCCTATACCTATTTGCCATGGGCGTCGGCTCGTGGCTTTCGCGTTTTGTTGAGAACAACCTCGCCGAAAGATTCATTGAGATCGAGATCGCCGTTGCGATTCTTGGCGGAACTTCGGCACCGCTTTTGTTTCTCGCATTCGCAAACCTTTCGTATTTTAACTTGGTGTTGTACGGCGTCGTATTTGGAATCGGAACTTTGGTCGGTCTCGAGATCCCGCTTCTGATGCGCATCTTAAAGGACGAATTGGACTTCAAGGAGCTCGTCGCACGCGTGCTTACCTTCGATTACATTGGCGCGCTTGCAGCTTCGCTTCTTTTCCCGATTTTTCTCGTTCCGACTTTGGGTCTTGTGCGCACCTCGTTGGTTTTTGGAATCCTAAACGCCTCGGTAGCAATTTGGGGAACGTGGCTTCTACTTCCATTGCTAAAACCTCACAAAGTAAAATTGCTAAGAATAAAGGCGGGTATCGTTATTGTTCTACTCGCAATTGCAGCCATAAAAGCAGATTATTTGACGGTGCTTGCCGAGGAGGCTCTTTTTACCGACACGATAATCTATGCGAAAAGCTCTTCGTATCAAAGAATAATCGTTACCCGAGGTCGTACAGGATTCGGGCTTTTTCTGAACGGCAATCTTCAGTTTAATTCCTTTGATGAATACAGATACCATGAGGCACTCGTTCATCCCGCGATGCTTTCTTTTGATGAAAAGCCAAAAAGGGTTTTAGTGCTTGGCGGCGGTGACGGACTCGCAGTTCGTGAAATTTTGAAATACGCCTCGGTTGAAAAGGTGACGTTGGTTGATCTCGATCCCGCAATCACAGAGCTTTCAGCAAAGCTTCCAATACTTGCGGAATTAAACAATAACGCTTTGAAGGACAAGCGGGTCCAGGTAATCAACGCCGACGCATTTGTATGGCTTGATGATAACAAAATTGAGCCGTTTGATGTGGCCGTCGTTGATTTTCCCGATCCGAATAATTTTGCGCTCGGAAAACTCTATTCGACGAGATTTTACAAGCTCCTAAAAGCCAAATTAAGACCCGAAGCTTCCCTTGCGATTCAAAGCACATCGCCTCTTTACGCAAGAAATTCCTACTGGTGTATCGTCAAAACGATTGAGGCTAGCGGATTTAACGTAAAACCTTATCAAACAACCGTGCCTTCGTTTGGAGTCTGGGGATACGTTTTGGCAAAACTCAAACCTTTTGACGAACCGAAAACAATTCCCGCAGATCTACCGCTTAAATTTCTGGATTCCGATTCAATGGCCGCTATGTTTGATTTTCCGCTCGATCAAGCCAAGCCAAAAGAAGAAATCGAAATAAACCGCTTGGACAATCAATCGCTGGTTAGATATTACGAGGCGGAATGGCACAGGTTTGAATAATGCAAGTTAAACAGGATGGACAGGATAAATAGGATAAAATGCAATACGAAGATATAAACAAGAAAATCCTTGAAGCCTCGTTTGAAGTTTGTAATGAACTCGGAGCCGGGTTTCTAGAGTCGGTTTATGAAAAAGCGCTGCAGATAGCCCTCAAACAAAAAGATTTTGAGGTTTTGTGTCAGGTGCCCCTAAAAGTAAAATTTTGTGATTTCATTGTAGGCGACTCTTATGCAGATATGCTTGTCGAAGAAAAAGCGTTGGTTGAGTTGAAAACCGGAAGGAGCATCGCGCCCGAACATAAGGCGCAGGTTATCAACTATCTTCAAGGAACGATATCAACGTGGGTCTATTCGTGAATTTCGGAAACGCGAAGTTGGAGTATTACCGATTGTATCAATAAGGCTATCCTAAATATCCTAGCTATCCTGTTCCGTTTATCTTTTATTCGATATGTTCACACGAAGAGACATTTTGAAGTCATTTCTTGGGTTGCCCATTGCGCTTTCAGCATGCAAAAGCGGTTTTCCAGTCTCGGATATTGATGGGGAAATTGTCGGCGCATCGAACAATATCGGACATATCTTGCGTGAAAAACGCAATTTTGAGGTTCCCTTATATAACTGGAAAGAAACAAAAGTCGCCATCGTTGGCGGCGGAATCGCAGGGTTGACAGCTGCCTGGAAACTCAAGAACGAGGGACTTGACGATTTTCAATTACTCGAGTTGGAGCAGAAAATCGGCGGCACGTCTGCAAGCGGAACGTCCGAATCAATAAGTTATCCCTGGGGTGCACATTATTTGCCGGCACCGTTTAAGGAAAATGAAGAGCTCGTAAGATTGCTTGACGAAATGAGCCTCATCGAATCGCGCAGTGAATCGGGCGAACTGGTAATTCCCGAGCAGTTTCTTACCCGCGATCCGGAAGAAAGAGTTTTTTACAAAGGCCGCTGGTATGAGGGATTGTACTTAACGGCCGGCGCGAGTGAAAATGATTTGCGCGAATTGCAATCGTTTCAAAAATTGATATCGCAGTGGGTAGATTGGCGGGATCCTAAAGGTAAGCGTGCGTTTGTCGTTCCAATTGCATCTTGCTCGAATGATTCGGAAGTTTTAGCGCTCGATAAGATTTCATTTGCAGAGTGGCTAACTAAAAATGAGATGAAGTCGCCGCGGCTCATTTGGTATTGTGATTATGCATGCCGGGATGATTACGGGTTGAGATTGGAGCAAACATCGGCTTGGGCGGGGCTTTTTTATTTTTGTTCACGTGTCCCGAAATCGGGAGAAGAATCACAGCCGTTTTTGACTTTTCCTGAGGGAAACGGACGATTTGTAAATCATTTCGTTTCGAAAACAAAAGAACATCTGAACCGCGCGCAGATAGTAGTCGAACTGATTTCGAACGAAAAAGGGGTTGACGTAGTTTATCTCGATACCAAAACCAATCAAATCAATGGTTTACATGCCGAAAAGATTATCTTTGCGGCTCCTTTATTTACCACGAATTATTTGATTCGCGGTTTTCGTGATAACCCAACGTTTGACCCGACGGCGTTTCAACACAACTCTTGGTTTGTAGCGAATTTATTTCTCAAAGACCGACCGAAAAATAATTTCGAACGGGATTTTCCCCTCTCCTGGGACAATGTTTTGTACGAAAGCAAATCTCTCGGATATGTTGTTGCCACGCACCAAAAGGGAATTGATTATGGTGCGACCGTTTTGACATACTATTATCCGATGGCCGAAAAAAACCTTCGACAGGGAATGCAAAAACTCTTATCACTCGATTGGAAAGAGCTTGCCGAAATTTGTTTAACGGATCTTGAGCAGGCGCACAAAAATATTAGAGAAGTGACCACGCGAATTGATATTATGCGCTGGGGACACGCAATGATCAGCCCGCGAACAAATTTTCTTTGGAGCGGTGAACGCGAAAAAGCTCAAAAACCCTTTCGTAATATTCATTTCGCCCACTCGGATTTAAGCGGAATCGCGATTTTTGAAGAAGCGTTTTTCCACGGACTTCGTGCCGCAAGGGAAGTGTTGGGGTAGGTGAATGAGCGACGGATTAACCAAAAACAAATGGCTCTTTTCACGAGAAATTGATCTGTCAGTTTTTCTCGGGAGCGCGGTCGTTTCGCTTTTGCTACTTGCGGTCGGCTGGCAATTCGGTTTTCTAAATGCCGAAACACCCGATTGGACATGGATTTCTGCGATCTTATTGATCGACGTTGCGCACGTATGGTCGACGAGTTTTCGCGTTTATTTTGACACTGAAGAATTCAAACGGAGAGTTTGGCTCTACACCCTCGTCCCGATTTTAGGTTACATTTTCGGGGTCGTACTTTATTCGGAAGGCGAGTTGACGTTTTGGCGCGTGCTTGCTTACATCGCAGTTTTCCACTTTGTACGCCAGCAATACGGCTGGGTTGCGCTTTATCGGCGGAAGGCGGGTGAGACTTCGAATTTGACCTGGTGGATTGATTCGACAGGAGTTTATCTCGCGAGTGTTTATCCGCTGGCTTACTGGATGACAGCGTCAAAACGCAATTTTAGTTGGTTTGTCGAAGGAGACTTCGTTTCACTTCCCGGGTTAGTTGAAACAATATTGTTTCCATTTTATGTGATTGCGCTCGCGGTTTATTTCGGGAAGTCGGCCTACTTTTATTTCAAGGACGGCGTGCTGAATACCGGAAAAGACATAGTCGTTTTAACTACCGCGGTTTGTTGGTACGTCGGAATTGTTGCGCTAAACTCGGATTACGCGTTTACCGTGACGAATGTAATAATTCACGGGGTGCCGTATTTTGCGTTATTATATTTTTATGCGCAAATGCGGCGCGAGAATTCAACAAGAGTTTATAGGGCATTGTCGAGTAATTGGCTGGTGTTTTTAGCCACCCTTTGGTTTTTAGCATACCTTGAAGAGCTTTTTTGGAATCGGGGTGTCTGGCATGAGAAAAATTGGATTTTTGGGGCAAACTGGGATCTGGAGAAATGGAAAATGTTTCTGGTACCCTTGCTTGCCGTTCCTCAACTGACGCATTATGTGCTGGACGGATTTATTTGGAAACGAAAAAACAACCCGAATGCCGCGTTTAAGGAATAAGACAGGAATGTTTCAGAGTTTAAGAAAGATTTGTTTTTGGTTGGTATTGATCATTTTTGTGTCTGCATCTTCCTGCGGAAAATCAGAGAAATCGTCAATAATACCGGATGTTTTCAATTCAGATGATACGCAAACCGCAATAGAATTGATCGATGAAGCGAATCGTAATCTGAAGAGCATTCGTGCACTTTACAAAGCGAATGAATCGAAGGTCGACGAACTTAAGAAAGCCCTTAAAGGTCAGGACATTGAACAGGTCAAAAAACTTACCGATGATCTATCGCTGATAATAAACGACGGGTATGTTTTCGCGGAAAGCGCAAAGGAAAAAATTGTGAAAGCTCAGGAGCTGGACATTAACCCGGATTGGAAAGAATACCTGCGGTTAAAAGATGAAAGCCTTGCGATGCAGATCAAGGCTTTCGATTTTCGGAAAGAATCGGCTGAACTCTTTCGTGATAAATTTGGCGGAAACGATAAGGCTCAGATGGCTGAAGCTGCGCGCATCTTCAAAAAAAATGAGGAAAACTATGCAGAATATATGGGTGAGGCAGCCAAGAAAAATCAGGAAGCTGACCAGCTGGCTAAAGAAGTAGGGAAAAAATAAGGCTGTCTCGTAGGAAACAGCCTTTTTCCGAAAAACCAGACCGGAGTCTAATTAGTTTTCGTCATTCTTATCTTTCGTCAAGTAAAACTCATTGAACAACATATTTTCACCATTCTTGGATTTTTCCGGAGTAACTTTTATCGTTCGCTCCTTTTTGTCTCGAACGACCTTTAAGCTAACTTCTCCTTCATCTTTTTGACCCAGAGCGTGAATTAGATCGTATGTCCGGCTTAGTTTCTTGCCATCAATTTCCACGATCACATCACCAGCTTTCAATCCGGCTTTTGCTCCTGCACTGTCTTTCTCAACACTCGTGACGAGCAATCCTTTTCCGTCAGAAACACCGAAATATGATCCGAGCTGATCAGTCAGCGGCGTTAATCTTGTGCCAATTGACCGACTGGAAATACGGAAGAAACCTGTAACGTTGCCCGGCGCAGTTGCTATCCGCGGCATTCTGGGCATTTTCGGCATTTCGGGAATTGCCACACCCGGAATTCTATAAACTCCGGTTCCATTTCCAAAGCCGCCCGGCGTAAAAATCGCGCGCGCCTCGCGTTTACCCATCTTGACGTCAAAATCGCGCTCGCTCCCACCACGCAAAACCTTTATTTTTGCATTGTGGTCGGGGGCAATTTCCGATATCAGACGGCTCAATTTTCTAACGCTTGTTACCGATTCGCCATCGATACTTACAATGACATCGCCTTCTTTGATGCCGGCTTTTGCAGCAGGCGAATCTTCAGCGACCTTTGTTACTGCGACGCCGCGTACGCTGGAAAGACCGTATTTTGAGAAATTCTCGCTCGTAACCTCTCCCATGTGAATGCCTAAATAGCTCGAATCGCTGTTTCCGAACGCAATCGAAACGGCCTGACTGACTTTTTTCTCGTCCGAATCCTTAGTTTTCTGTGACTCCGGCGCTTCCTGTGCGAAAATGTTTGCTCCCGTTAAAACAATTAACAAAATGAATCCAATTGATTTGCTTTTCATATATCCTCCTAGTTTGACTGTAAATTATGCGAGATAACTTCAGCAACTCCAGATTACTGAGGGTATTACGGCTGTAATATTATATTTGTTGCGCTCAATCAAAAGAAAGGTTGCTTTGGCGATAAATCTACACAACCTGCATTTTTCAAACCCGAGACTTTAAAGTCTGCAGTTTTTCGGCGGCCGCCTCAAGCGTTTCATCCTTCTTGCAGAAACAAAAACGAACCTGTTGCGAACCCAAAGCCGCATCGTGGTAAAACGAAGAACCCGGTACGACCGCTACGCCGACCTCACGGATAAGATGTTTTGTAAATTCGATGTCATTCTCAAACCCGAAATCTGAAATATCCGTCATCACGTAATACGCTCCATCAGGAAAATCGCATTTGAATCCGGCGTTTTGCAATACTGGAACGATAAAATCGCGTTTCTTCTGATACTGGGCTTGCAGTGCAATATAATAGCTCTCCGGCAAACTCAAGGCATAAGCGCCCGCTTTTTGAAGCGGATGCGCGGCACCAACCGTTAAAAAATCGTGAACCTTACGAATCGCCGAAGAAATATCGGGGGGTGCAATACAATAACCGACACGCCAACCTGTTACCGAATAGGTTTTTGAAAGTGAATTTACAACGACGGTGCGCTCGCGCATTCCGTCTATCTGAGCCATCGAAATGTGATCAATTTCGACACCATCTCTTGGATAAAGTATGTGTTCGTAAATCTCATCCGTATAACAAATGACATCAAATTCCTTGCAAAGATCGGCAATGAACTCCATTTCATCCATCGTGAAAACTTTGCCGGTCGGATTGTTAGGATTGCAAATGATGATCGCTTTAGTTCGTTCTCCAAATGCATCCCGTAATTCGTCCTTATCAAAATTCCAGCCAATTTCACTCTGATACAGGGTGATATGAACCGGTTTTGCATCAGACAATATCGCATCCGGAGCATAGTTTTCGTAAAACGGTTCGAAAACGATAACTTCATCACCTTCATCAACGGTCGCCATCATTCCGGCGATCATTCCTTCGGTCGAACCACAAGTTACGGTTATCTCTGTTTCGGGGTCAACATCGAGCCCCAAGAACCATTTTGTTTTCTCGACGATCGCATCCCGAAAATCCTTTGTTCCCCATGTGATCGCGTACTGATTGAAGTCTTGGGCAATTGCTTCCTGAGCCTTTCGCTTTATATCTTCAGGAGCGGCAAAATCGGGAAAACCCTGTCCCAGATTTACTGCATCGTACTTTGCGGCTTCACGTGACATTTCGCGAATCACAGACTCCGTAAAACTTGCGGCCTTTTTTGATATTCGATTTTTAGTTTGTGACATTATTAAATTCTTATTGACTTAATTATAGTAAATAAAACGTGATACATAAATCCAACGATGTATTCAGAATGCTAAGATAATATGTATTAAAGAATTCAGAAAATAAATCCATGATTGCGAAAAGCGACATCCAATATCCACACCAAATTTGGAAATTAAAGAAAGGCGACAGCGCTCTGATTGCAACGGCGATTCACGATGGACACGAATTGCGGGATGAAGTCGCAGCAATCATGAAGTTGAGCGAAGCCCATCGGCTGCGTGAAGAAGACCCCTACACAAGCAATTGGGTGGATATTGCCGAAACCCAAATCGTCGCTATTCGTTCGCGTTTCGAGGTTGATTTAAATCGTCCGCGTGAAAAGGCAGTTTATGTAACGCCGGATGATTGCTGGGGATTGGATGTCTGGAAAGTAAGACCTTCGGACGAAATTATTCAAAGATCTCTTGAAGAATACGACGCTTACTATTCTCAAATAAAGGAAATTTTCACCGAAGCCGAAAAAACTCACGGAAAATTCTGTCTTTTTGATCTTCACAGTTACAATCACAAACGAGGCGGCGCGGATTCCGAGCCCGAATCTTCCGAAGAAAACCCGGAAGTAAATATTGGGACAGGGACGATGGATCGGGCAAGATGGAAATCATTGGTTGATCGTTTTATTGAAGAACTAGGTGCATTTAATTTTATGGGTAGAAGGCTGGATGTTCGGGAAAATATAAAATTCAAAGGCGGTAATCAGGTGAAATGGCTTCACGACAATTTTACGGAAAACGGCTTTGGTCTGGCGATTGAATTCAAGAAATTTTGGATGGATGAATGGTCGGGCGAAAAGGATGACGAAATGGTCAACGCCATTCATCAAGCACTGGCTTCGACCATTCCCGGAGTTTTGGAAGAACTTAATAAATTGCGAAGTTAATTTTATTAGCCGAGAAACGCAGCAACCTCTGCTCGCTCGTTTGCATTCTTTGCGTTAAGAAAGAAGATGTATTACATCAAAAGATCGCAAAGAACGAAATTATGACTCAGCCGAAAAAGACGAAAAAGGAAAACCAAATAATCTCACAGTCTTTGATCGAAGAAATCTCACAGAATCTCGAAAAAGACGAAGGAGTTCGGAGAGATTTTCAAGATTTCGGACGGTTGAATATTGATCGCCCCTTGCCATTTTTGTGTGTTTACCGGAAGCCGGAAGGTCGCAAAGATCGGGGAACTGCGAATCTGATCCTGGGCGAGGCTTCATATTTAGTAGCAGAAAATGATGAAAATTTATCAGCTTTGGTCGAAAGCGTTTCTAAAACGATGGCTGATAAATTCGGGGCGTTTTTAATTATCGAAGTTTGGTCGGCGGATGTGGAGAAGGAATTTCGAACGGACGAATACACCACCGATTCAAAGGCGAAATTTCGTGTCTTTATTGAAGAGTCAAAAGAGATTCCTTCGACGGTCGAAACCCTGCATGAATCACTGGAATCATTCAACATTCCTTACTTTCGGAGCGAAGTCGAAACCGTTTCAGCGAAAGGCGTGACGCCACCAGGAATGCCGCCGCTTCTTAGTGAAAAACAGATAAGGCAATTGAGTTGTCTGATGATCGGTCTGGAAGTTTCGCCAATTTACTGCGATCGGGAGACAAACGAACTTTACCTTTCCACGCTGCGCTTTTTACGGCAAAAATTATCAAAAGCCTTGCAAAAAACCTTCTTTGAATTTGTTCATATTCAAACTCCCGAACGCCCAACTCAACCGGAAATGCTCGGACGGCGACTCGTAGTTGATGCAGTTTGGACAGCTGACGCAGAACTTTCGGCTTTGAGCGATACTTTCAATTATTTAATGGCAGTTACGCCGGTTAATTCCAACGAAGCGTTTAAGGAATTCAGGAAAAAAGGCTTCGAAGGCGATCCCGTTTTTCATTATCGTTTACTGACAATTGACCCGGAAAATCTAAAACGCAAACTTTACAGTATATCGTTCGAAGAGATCGAAGATCCGACGCTTGTCTATATTTTGCGCGATAAACGAATCGAACTCGACCGCCAAATTACCTTGATTGAAGACCGAAACACTCCACGTTTTCTTTACGAAAGTTTGCAGCTTTTTCCACCCGTTGAAGATAATTTGCTGAATTTAGCGAAAAAGATTCTGAACCAACCAAAACGCAAATCCGAGAAGAGCAAAAAATTGAATGCCGATGAAGTTGCGAAATTGGCCAGAAAAGAAATTGACTATTATCGGGAGATTTATCCTCAGATGACGGCAAAGGTTGAGATCAGAGAAGATATGCCTGCGGGATTGATGGTTACGAGCGGAAATTTGACTATTGGGCAACGCTCCTCAATTTCGGAAGCGAGAATCAATGCATTGATCCAACACGAGATCGGTACCCATTCCGTAACGTATTTCAACGGGCGTTCTCAACCTCTGAAATTGTTGTATTCTGGTCTACCGGGCTACGAACAATTGCAGGAAGGTTTGGCGGTTTTTGCTGAATATTTGGTCGGTGGTTTGAATTTCGAGCGGATACGAACGCTTGCCGCAAGAGTGATCGCAGTCCGACGTTTAACACAAGGGAAAACATTTGCGGAGGTTTTTGACGAACTCCGCAACAAATATAATTTTACAAAGCGAACATCATTTAACATAGCAATGCGGGTTTTTCGCGGCGGGGGTTTAACAAAAGACGCAGTATATCTGCGCGGACTGGTCGAAGTTTTGGAGTATTTGGCAAACAGCGGCGACATTGAAACTCTGTTCGTCGGAAAAATGGGACCCGAACATGTTTCTATAATTCGCGAGCTTCGATGGCGTGAGATCCTCAAACCATCGCCACTGACGCCGAGATATATGTCTTTTCCCGACACAGCGGAACGATTGGAAGAGGTAAAAAAAGGCATGACAGTTATGGATTTGATTTGAGCAATAAAAATAAATTTGTCAGTAGCCGGGCCTTTAGGGAGCGGCTTAAGATGGCATTCTCACATGATGATTAATTTGAGATGTTTGCTTCAAAGCCCTACTTTACAGTCGGGCTGCTGACACGAATTATAAACGAGAGGGAAAATAAATATATGAAAATAGGCTTTGTTATAAACGATTTTAAGACGGAGCATCCGCGTTATACGACAACGAGAATCGCACGCGCGGCAAGAGAAATGGGGCATGAGGCCTGGACGATTCCGGTTGGCAATTTTTCAGCGGAAACCGACGATCACGCTCGTGCAAATGCGAGAATGTCGAAAGTCAAAAAACACAAGGACGGCGAAGCTTACTTGAAAGATCTTCTTGGGGATAAGGCACATCAAGAGCGAATTCGAGTTGCGGATCTTGATATTTTGATGCTGAGAAATGATCCTGCTGACGATGCTGAAAGGACCTGGGCGCAATCCGCAGGGATTGAATTTGGCCAACTCGCATTGCGCCACGGTGTCATTGTTCTGAATGATCCAAACACTCTCGCGGGAGCTTTGAATAAAATGTATTTTCAGCATTTTCCACCCGAAGTTCGACCAAGAACGCTAATCTCACGTGACAATGAAGAGATTCAGAAATTTATCAAAGCCGAAGGCGGCCGCGCGATATTAAAACCTTTGCAAGGATCGGGTGGTTCGGGAGTTTTCCTGGTCAAGAAAGATGATAAAGCGAACATTGACCAAATGATCGAAGCTATTACACGAGATGGCTATGCTATCGCTCAAGAATACCTTGAAGAGGCAAAAAAAGGTGATACGAGAATGTTCGTGGTAAACGGCGAACCGCTTTTTGTCGATGGACATTATGCCGCTTTCCGCCGTATTAGTGGGACGGGTTCTGCCCGAAGCAACTTGAGCTCCGGGGGCAAAATAGCCAAGGCTATTATTACGGACGAAATGCTTCACATCGCCGAAGTCGTCCGACCGAAACTGGTTACAGACGGAATGTTTATGGTCGGTTTAGATATCGTTGGCCACAAACTGATGGAAATAAATGTTTTGAGTCCGGGCGGGCTTGGAAGTGCCAAAATCCTTGAAGACGACACAATGTTTGCCCACGCCATCGTCGGCAAACTCGAGCAAAAGGTCCGCTACCGTGATCACAGCCAAAACGACAATTACCAGAGCGGGAAGATTGGAAATAAGGTTTTGGCAACTCTCTAGGCAAGAGAATCATTGGGAAGACGCGCCGAACCGGCGTCTTCCGTCTTTGTGGCTTCTTCGTCTTTATCAACTTTAACGGTTTATTCTGCGATCGTTCGTTCCGCCGAGGGCGTGCACCAGTTTCTCATTTGGTTCGCCGGTAGCAAGGTCGTTTGTTCTAATGTTTTTTGGCGTTTTTTCTGTTGACGGAAAACACAAAATGTGTCAAAAACAAACTTAGAATTTTTATCGCTTAGGAGTTTTTTTTTAGAAAATTAAGGGTATGAGAACTACTTTAAATTTTGCGCTTTTGCTAGTCGTATTTCTGGCCGCTGGTACGGCGGTTTCCTCGTTTGGACAGGCCGCTAAAGATCCTTCACCTGAACAATTAGTGAAGGATCTATACGAGAATCACAACAGTGATTCCAGCCCGTTTTTTCAAAATGAAGATCGCGCGCTCATTGATAAATATTTTGTAAAAAGCCTTGCAGATAAGATATGGAAGGACGCCAATGAATCTGAAGGTGAAGTCGGCTCTTTATCATTCGATCCACTCTATAATGGGCAGGACACGGAAATTACCGATTTTAATGTCGGCAAAGCTGATCTTAAGGGTACAAAAGCAAATGTGAAAGTTACGTTTAAAAATTTCGGAGACGAACAAGAATTGGTCTTTGATCTCACGAAAGAAAAAGGCATCTGGAAGATAGAAGACATAAATTACGGAGATTTCACATTGACCAGCGTGTTTGAAGAAGGTGATAGCTAGGCTCGGCGATACCCATTTTCTACTCCCATTCGATCGTGCTCGGCGGTTTTGACGAAATGTCGTAGACTACTCGATTCACGCCCCTTACCTCGGACGTGATCTTGGATGAAACTTTGGCTAAGAATTCGTGCGGAAGACGCGCCCAATCGGCAGTCATTCCATCCATTGAGGTTATCGCACGCAGCGCAATTGTTTTTTCGTAGGTACGAAAATCTCCCATTACACCTACTGACTGAATCGGTAAAAGGACTGCAAATGCTTGCCAGGTTTCATCGTATAGTTCCGCTTCCTTAAGCTCGCGAATAAAGATGCTATCAGCCTTCTGAAGAAGTGTGACCTTTTCAGGTGTAACGTCACCAAGAATTCTTACCGCGAGGCCGGGCCCGGGAAACGGGTGTCGTCCGAGGATCTCATCAGGAATTTCGAGATCTTTTCCGATAAGCCGAACTTCGTCCTTGAAGAGTTCGCGGAGAGGCTCGATAAGGCTAAGTTTCTTTTTTGCAGGCAAACCGCCGACATTGTGATGCGACTTTATCGTTACGCTTGCGCCGAGCACGGAGACCGATTCAATTACATCGGGATAGAGCGTTCCCTGAACGAGATATTTCACCCCGCCGATTTTTTTCGCCTCGGCATCAAAGACCTCGATAAATTTCCGGCCGATTATTTTTCGTTTTTCTTCAGGGTCCGAGATGTTCTTGAGAGCTTTGTAGAATTTTTCGCTTGCATCGACGCCGATCACCTTAAGGTTTAGCTTTTCGTAAAGTCGTAAAGTATCTTCAAACTCGCGATGGCGGAGCAATCCATTATTAACGAATATACAAGTCTGTCGTTCATTGATCGCTCTCTGAACCAACATTGCTGCAACGGTCGAATCAACTCCCCCGGAAAGTCCGCAAACGACTTTATCCTTCACACCAACCCTCGCCTGTATTCTCGCTACCTCTTCTTCAATAAACTGTGCGGGAGTCCAATCGCCCTTGCATCCACAAACTCCAAATAGGAAGTTTCGCAATATATCTAAGCCTTTTGGCGTGTGCGAAACTTCCGGATGAAACTGTACCGCGTAGATATCTCGGTCAGGATCTTCGATTGCGGTAATAACGTTTCCGGTCGTTGCCGTTTTGTGAAACCCCTCGGGGACAACCGTTACGTGATCTCCGTGGCTCATCCAGACATCGAGCTCTTCAGGCAAGTCTGTAAAGAGCGCCGTTTTGCCGCTGAGGCGTCGTAATTTTGCGTGTCCGTATTCGCGTTCTTGAGCAGGTTCGGATTCCCCGCCAAGATCGATCGCGATAAGCTGCATCCCGTAGCAAATGCCTAAGAGCGGTGAGTCAATCGTTTCGTAAAAATCTTTGCTGACTCGCGGGGCAGCCTCGTCCGTAACACTTGATGGTCCTCCGGAAAGAATTACTCCTCTCGGATTCATCCCTGCAATTTTTTCCGGCGAAACGTGAAATGGATGAATTTCGCAATAAACTCCCAATTCGCGAACCCGCCGCGCAATAAGCTGCGTATATTGTGAGCCAAAATCGAGAATTAAAATGAGTTCGTGTTGGTTGGTCAAGGTAAGAAAATGAGCCTCCGAAAATTTTGCGTAAGAAAGAGATTACATACCGCTCTCAAAAAATTCAATCCGGATTGCGAACAAAAAGTTCAGGCTGGAAAAGCTGAGCTAGAAAAACCGAACCGTTTGATAATATCTAATTCTATTTTTCACTTTCAGCAGTTTTTGTTATTTCGCTTTTGATACGGGTGATATCGCCACCCACTCCGCGAATTTTCTTCACAATAGTTTCATAGCCCCGATCGATGTGATAAACGCGGTCGATCATGGTCTCGCCTTCGGCGGCAAGACCGGCGATTACGAGTGAAGCGGAAGCCCTTAAATCGGAAGCTAAGACTTTCGCGCCGGTCAATTTTGTTCTTCCGTTTACGGTTGCTTTATTTCCATTGATCTCGATATCGGCACCCATCCGGTAAAGCTCAGCGACGTGCATAAAGCGATTTTCGAAAATCGTTTCAATTATTACGGAGGTTCCTTCCGCTTGTGTCATTAGGGCCATATATTGCGCCTGCATATCGGTCGGAAATTTCGGATGAGGCTGCGTTATGACATCTCTGGCAAATAAACCCTTCTTTGAACGCTTAACAAAGAGCGTAGTTTCGTCAATTATAGTAATTTCGACTCCAACTTCTCCAAGCTTCTCGATAACAGCATCGAGGTGTTTTGGCTGACAATTTTTTATAGTTAGCTCACCATTTGTAATTGCGGCTGCGACAATAAATGTTCCGGTTTCGATTCGATCAGCAATAATTGTATGTTCGGCGGCACCGAGTTCTTCTACGCCTTCAATAGAAATAGTTGGTGTGCCGCCGCCGGATATCTTTGCACCCATCTTGTTTAACAATTCCGCCAGATCATTGATTTCAGGTTCGCAGGCTGCGTTACGTATCGTTGTAGTTCCGCTGGCCAAAACTGCCGCCATCATCACGTTTTCGGTTCCGGTTACCGTGACCTTTTCAAAAGTTAATTCCGCGCCAACTAGTCTGCCTTTTGGTGCTTTCGCGACGACGTCGCCGGATTCGAGCGACACCTCCGCGCCGAGTTTTTCAAACGCTCGAAGATGTAGATCGATCGGACGTGTACCTATCGCGCATCCACCGGGCAAACTCACTTTTGCTTTTCCAAAGCGTCCTAAAAGAGGGCCGAGCGCAAGAACACTCGCCCGCATTGTTTTTACCAGTTCGTAAGGCGCTTCGAAGATTTCAATTTCGGAGGCAGTGATCTTATGGGTATTTTTATCCGGCGTAAGTGTTTCCGCGCCGAGATCTTCCAAAAGGCGACGCTGAGTTATCAAATCTCGAACGTAGGGCACATTGTGCAGAGTAATTGTTTTTGGACTCAAAAGTGTCGCTGCGAGACAGGGCAACGCCGAATTTTTTGCGCCGCTGATTGTAACTGTACCTTTTAGCGGGTTTCCGCCAACTATACGAAATTTATCCATATGAATTTTTTGCCGAGAAAATACGCACGCGGGGTTTGCGGATGGAATCTGCAAATTTGTCAGGCATTTTCCTAAAGATATTTTTATAACTGATACAAAAAAATCTTATCATGAAATTAGGCGATCCTAAAATGGCCAGAATTAGTGGCAGTATTGCTAAAATCTTTTCCTTAGACGAATTTCGAAGGCAAAATTATTGCGGTTTTTCGTAACGTTTGTCAGCGAACGTTGTTCGTATTTTGCAATGAAAGAAAGCTTATTTGAAACTCGATATTCCAACGCCAACACTTGATTTTGGTCTTCGGAAAGGTTTGTCGAATAGGTAATGAGGAGATTTCTATTGATCTGCCGTCCAACTGTCAGGCGGGCTGTCGGATTACTTCGCTCGCCTGAAATAATCGGATCGAGTGCGAATTTGTTCAATCCAAAAAGTTTGTCTGTCGCTTTCGAAATCGGTTTGTTGATAATTTCATCGGCCAATATTTCAGCGGCCGTATTGATACCGCTTTGTGCATATGTCGGAATTCCACCACCCGAATTTGCAAGACTTCCGGTTGTGATCAGAGATACAACGTCTCCTTGGGGCAGAGACGGATTCGAACGCAGGGTCGCAGACAAAGATTCTGTGTCGGTTAGGACGCCGTTGAGACTAACGAAAATTTGATATCCGTTGATCTGAGTTTCAGCCTGTAAGTTGATTAATGGCTCGATTGATGTCGAGTTCGGCGGAAAGGTAAGAACCGCGCGTTGGATTTCATAGCGGTCATCTCTAAAAATTAGCGTCCCGCTGTTTGCCGTAATTCTTCCTGAAATCAAGGGATATTCGATATCACCGGTAATCCTCAAATCCGCCGAAGCCGTTAGATCGGCAATGTTGTTATTGACGTGAAATGCATTTCTTCCGATCACGCGAATGTCCAGTTTCGGCACTCCGATAACGGAAGTTCCCGACGACCCCTGCGAAAGCGAAGCTTCGCGCCGGCCGCTTATCAAATCCGCTAGATCTATATCTTTGTTATAAACGCTTCTTTTCGCATAAAAGGTGCCGGAAATAAGCGTGTCGAGTTCTCCGCCGATCCGCCTCCCATTGATTTCAATTTCAGCATTTCCGGTTGTTATAAAATCCTTTGGTATTCTCGCGGTGATATTGTTTCCTTGGATTTCGACCCGATATCGGTCTAACTGCAGACCTTTTAACTGCGCTCCGCCCGTGGCTACGATCTTTCCGCCACCTAGAAAACCGGTCAACTGCTGAATCTGAACTTGATTAGTCGTAAAAATCATCGAGCCCTTCAACCGCTCAAAAGTGATTCTTTCGGATCCGACAAAGGTCGAGGCGGACGCGTTTTCGATACTCGCATTTCCATTCAAGCGCGAATTCTTGTTTACGCCAGTCAAACGCATTGCGACATCCGCAAAACCGCTGAAAAACATATTCTTTGAAATCGCATTCATAATCCTGAGGTCAATTCTTCCGTCGACCGATAGATTATTTACGCCATTATCGTTAAACGCTTTGGTTCCACTGACCACGACATTAGATCCGCCACCCGCAAATTTCGCACTCGCAATCGAAACTTCGTTCATACTAAAACGAACATCGATCGGCTCTATTGCATTCAAAGGGGTCTCGCCGATCAATAGATCAAACTGGCTAAACTGCGCATTGCCTTCCAAGAATTCTGACGTAAAAACACGTTTTCCCTCGTCATTAACTTTCGTCAAATTTCCTTCAATGAAAACTCCGCCCGTTGCGACGCCTGACAATTCAATAGCTCCGGGCTCGGGTTTTCGGATTATTGCGATGTACGGGTCGAGACGGCTTTTGTTAAAAGTAGTCTGCGCTTTCAAAGGCACATTGGGATCTGCAAAATTCACGCTTGCCGTGATCAGCTGATCCTGCCCTTGAAATCTGGTCGTGACATTTGCATTAAGAATTCGATTTTCGGTTTTCCCTTCGAAATTTATATCGCCAAATGAGTTTTGGTTTATGACGATCCCCTGACCAACTCCGTTAAAATTAACGTCAAAAGTTGACGTATCGGCGGCATTTCCGATCGCCGCCGCTTTCACATTGACGACTCCCTCAATGTCTGGAATGCTTGGATTATCAGGGAAAAACGCAAGGATTCTGGATACGGGAACATCCCTTCCAATTGCCTCAAAATTAAAATTGCTCGTGTTCGTTTCGTACGTACCTTTGCCGTTGAGGAAACCGGTTCCAAATTTTGCGTCAAATTTTTCGACGCTGACGAGCGTTCCCTGGAATAAAATCTTTGATTCGAGGCTGTCAAACGACTGTCCTTTTACTGACCCGTTTTTTGCAAGAATATTTGCTTCGCCCTGCATTTCGTTCGGTAACCCTGTGAGGTTTAAATCACCGGAAGTTTCCGCCTCTATGTTTCGGAAACTATCGGGAATCGAGTCAATCGCAAGAGCTGAGAGCAAGCTGCCTAAATCGATCTTATCCAGATTCGCGCGGACGGCGATATTGTTAGTTCCGGTATTTGGTGCGCTGACATCAAACGTAAGTTTCCCGCCGTCTCGCTCCTCAAGAATGCCATTCCGCAGTTCAAAACCGTACGACGAAGCACTTACGTCAGTCGCTAAGGATCCCAAATCGCGACCGCGAAGAATAATCGAATCAAGGCTCACTCTTCCGTCCAAGATCGGATCGCTGATATTTCCCGTTAGTGTCCCATTAAAG
>JBGTGX010000028.1:0-3981 GCA_041746475.1 Pyrinomonadaceae bacterium
GATGTGATCTTGATCGGCACCGGCAGCGAGGTTTCATTGTGCATCGAGGCATATGAAATTCTGACAAAGGACGGGATCAACGCGCGCGTCGTTTCGATGCCGTCGTGGGAGATCTTTGAACAGCAAACGCCGGAATATCAAGAAAGCGTTTTACCCGATTCTATAACCGCGAGGATCTCGGTCGAGCAGGCGGGTGTATTTGGCTGGTCGCATTATGTCGGGCGGAAGGGAACGCGGATCGGAATGCAAACATTCGGTGCATCTGCGCCGCTCAAGGAATTACAGAAAAAGTTTGGTTTTACGGCCGGATCGATCGTTGAAAGCGCAAAAAGGATGGTTAAAAAATGAGGATAGTTTTTGGTTCGGACCATGCTGGGTATCGGCTTAAGGAAGATCTGCGGATATTTCTTGAAGACAAGAATTTTAAGATCGTTGACATCGGTACCTATAGTGAAACGCCGGTTGATTATCCGGATTTCGCTGAAAAGGTTGGAGCCGCGGTTGTCAAAAATGAAGCGGCGCGCGGAGTTTTGATATGCGGAAGCGGAGTCGGGGCGAGTGTCGCGGCAAACAAGGTCAAAGGAATTCGTGCCGGAATTTGTCACGATACCTATTCCGCCCATCAAGGTGTCGAACATGATGCGATGAATGTTTTGGTGCTTGGTTCACGGGTTATCGGTATTGAGCTGGCGAAAGAACTGGTCACAGCATTCCTGAGTGCTGAATTTACTGACGAGCCGAGACATCGCCTTAGGCTGGCGAAGGTGGCAGCGCTTGAAGAAAGATTCGGAGAATCCTAGCTTTTTGATCATAAGTAAAGAACCCATTTCTCAAAAAAATACGAATTACGGAGCAATATTATGGAAGCAACAGGTAAAGAAAAGAATTCATTACAAAAACTCGCCGATTACGGGCAATCACCATGGCTTGATTTCATCAGACGCGATCTGATCACAAGCGGCGAACTGAAGAGATTAATCGCTGAAGAGGGACTAAAGGGCGTAACTTCAAACCCTGCAATATTCGAAAAGGCACTATCCGCGGGCGATGATTACAAACCATTTATCATGGAGCATGCGGCGACGGCGAAAGATGCCGTTGCGCTTTATGAACAAATTGCCTTTCGCGACATACAAGGCGCAGCCGATATTCTCAAAAGCGTTTATGATGAATCGGCGAAGCGGGACGGCTATATAAGTTTGGAGGTCTCGCCTTCGATCGCCAATGATACCGAAAAGACTCTCAATGAAGCGCGAAGGCTCTGGAAGCTCGTCAACCGACCAAATTTGATGGTCAAAGTACCGGCCACTCCCGAAGGAATTCCGGCAGTTCAGCGGCTTATCGGTGAAGGCATAAATATCAACGTAACACTTCTTTTTTCTCGCGAAGCATATCGCCAAATTGCCGAAAGCTATATTGCCGGGCTCGAAAAGTATGCGACCGAAAATGATGACCTGAGTTCGGTTTCTTCGGTCGCCAGTTTCTTCGTTTCACGGATCGATTCACTCATCGATTCGCAAATACGGGAAAAACTAAAAGATGTATCCGGGGAGGAAAAGACGACACTTGAAAATTTGCTCGGCAAGGTCGCGATCGCCAACGCAAAGATGGCATATGAGATCTATCAGCAGGTATTTTCGGGCGAGCGATGGGAACGGCTGGCAAAAAAGGGCGCACAAACCCAAAGAATATTGTGGGCGTCGACGGGTACAAAAGATCCGGAATACTGCGATGTGCTCTATGTCGAGGAATTGATCGGCGAGGACACTGTGAATACGATTCCGCCCGCTACCTGGTCTTCATTCCACGACCACGGGAGACTGCGCGAAAGTCTGACGGAGAATACGAAAGATGCTAAACAAACGCTCGAAGATCTGGAAAGATCGGGGATCTCTTTGGAAAAGGCGACCGATAAATTATTGACCGATGCAGTAAGGCTTTTTGTTGAACCATACGACAAGATGATCGGTGCAGTCGAAAAAGCGATCAGGGAAAATAAAACAATTACTCTAAATACGCAGACATTCAGCTTACCGAAGCGCCTCATGCCGGATGTCGAGCTGACCTTAAAGGAATGGCAGGACAAAGGAAATGTCGAAAGACTTTGGGCAAAAGATGCTTCGCTTTGGACAAACAATGACGAGGCTGATTGGCTTGGCTGGCTTTCGATCATCGAACGCCAAATTTCTGAAAAACAGAAATTTGCCGATTTTGCCGGCCGGATAAAGGACGGAGAATTTTCGCATATTCTGCTCCTCGGGATGGGGGGGGCGTCGCTCTGCCCGGAAGTATTGAGTTTTACTTTCGGAAAACAGGAGGGATTTCCCGAACTGCATATTCTCGATTCGACAGATCCGGCTCAAATTCGTGCGACTGAGGCAAAAATTGACCTCGGGAAGACGCTTTTTTTCGTTTCGAGTAAATCGGGCTCGACACTTGAGCCAAATATTTTCTTCCAATATTTCTTTGACCGGGTGTCAAAATCAATTGGCAAAGATCTAGCCGGAAGCCGGTTTGTCGCCATTACAGACCCGAATTCAAAACTCCAAAAGGTTGCTGAAGCTAATGGTTTTAGAGATCTCTTTTTTGGCGATCACGAAATCGGCGGGCGATATTCTGCGCTTTCGGATTTTGGAATGATCCCGCTTGCCGCGATGGGAATTGATGTTACCGATTTTCTAAAGCGGGCGCGAATGATGGAAGAGGCATGTCGAAACGAGAATGCTTATAAAAATCCGGGCGTCGTTTTGGGCGGTATTCTGGGAACGGCGGCACGCGATTTTGCGCGGGATAAGCTGACGATCATCACTTCGCCCGAGATCTATGATCTTGGCGCGTGGCTCGAACAATTGATCGCTGAATCAACGGGTAAACAAGGGAAGAGTGTGATCCCGGTCGACCACGAAGAGATCGTCAGCGAAGAAGATTACGGATGTGACCGTCTCTTTGTCTATTTAAAAGTGGAGGGCGACGACGAAAAGGATGAAGCCGTCGCGAGCCTTGAATCGAGTGGTCACCCCATAGTCCGGATCGTCATGCCTGACTTACTCAATCTCGGTCAGGAGTTTTTCCGTTGGGAAATTGCGACAGCCGTAGCCGGGGCGATCATGAAGATCAATCCGTTTGATCAGCCGGACGTCGAAGCGAGCAAGATCGTCACCAAAAAACTGACCGCAGAATATGAAGAAAAGGGAAGTTTGCCCGAAGAAACTCCGATCTGTACTGAAGCTGGGATCAAACTTTTCACCGACGAACGAAATGCCAACGAACTGAGAAAAGCGGTCGGCGAAGATAAAACTCTTGGAAAATATATTAATGCACATCTAGACCGAATTGTGGACAACGACTATTTCGCGATTCTCGCCTATATCGAAATGAATTGCAGTAACGACCGTCAACTGCACGAGATTCGCGATGAAGTACTTAAAACTCAAAAGGTCGCGACCTGTCTCGGGTTTGGACCACGGTTTTTGCATTCAACCGGACAGGGTTACAAAGGCGGCGCAAACAACGGTGTATTTCTGCAGATTACCTGCGACGATGCGGAAGACCTCGAAGTTCCAGATCAAAAATATACGTTTGGAGCGGTAAAGGCAGCACAGGCACGCGGTGATTTTGAAGTTTTGGCAGAAAGGAAACGTCGTGCGCTGCGGGTACATCTTGGAAAAGATGTGTCGGATGGTTTGGCCCGGTTAAGCCAAATAATTTTAGAAAGGGGAAATAAATAAATGCAAATAGGAATGGTTGGATTGGGTAAAATGGGCGGAAATATGGCTGAGCGCCTGATGAATTTTGGACACGACGTTGTAGTTTACGACGTCAATTCAGATGCGGTAAAAAGTTACGCAGAAAAGGGGGCAACCGGGGCAAAGGATCTGGAAGATCTCGTTGGTAAACTCGATGCGCCGCGCGCCGTCTGGCTGATGCTGCCAGCGGGAAATATAACGCAAAATACGATGATGGAGATCTCACAATTGCTGG
>JBGTGX010000029.1:0-27658 GCA_041746475.1 Pyrinomonadaceae bacterium
AAGTAAGGGCGCAGATGACGAAATGCAGAAGCCTGCACGAAGTAAGGGCGCAGATGATAATACCCAAGAGCACACTTACTCCGTGCGTGTTTCTGCAAAAACTCCCGAAGAGATTGAAATAGTAGAAGGCACAGGAGTGTAAGCACCCTTGCTTGCACAATTGCGTTTTTCAGCAATTGAAAAAAGCTTATTATCTTAATAGTTCACGTTATGTTAATCCACTTGAAGCAAGCGAACTTGAAAATAGGGATGCTTGGACTCCCATCGACCTTCTAATCCCAATAAAAAAACAGGCAATAAGCCTGTCTTTCACTTTTAGTTTGTAAATGGTGCCGAGGGCGGGACTCGAACCCGCATGGATTGCTCCACACGCCCCTCAAGCGTGCGTGTATACCAATTTCACCACCTCGGCTTGATTTTTAAAATCGAATAAATCGTAAACTACTTCTTTTCTTCGGAAGGTTTCACGTCAGATTTTTGGTCTGGTTTTGTTGCTTCTCTCGAATCCTACTTCTCTTCCGGTGTGGCGTCATCCTTCTTCGGTTCAGCGTTTACGGAGGCGTTGCTATTCTCTGTTGCGGTACCGGCGTTTGCCGTATTGGTATCAGCGGAGTTCGAATTCGCATTTGTGTCCGCCGCTCCAGTGGAATTATTTTTCTCACCCTGAGTTTGTAAAACCGAAACATCACCGGTAAACGCCGGCAATGAGAGAAAGAGCGCAGAAAGCATGAAGACTGTCGCCGCCACAATCGTAAGTTTTGATAATACCGATGCCGTACCGCGTGGATTCAACGCCGTAGTCGAGACGCCGCTTGTAAATAATGCACCCGCGTCAGTTTTCCCCGGCTGAAGAAGCACAGATACAACCAAGACGAGACAACTAAAGAAAAATACTACAAATAAAAAGGTTTCCAATTTCTTACTCCAAACTACTTATAATTAACGATCTGCGCGAAACTCTCCGCTTCCAAACTCGCCCCGCCAACCAATGCACCATCGATATCTGCTTCGCTCATCAGTTGCTTCACATTTCCCGGTTTAACCGATCCGCCGTAAAGTATTCTCGTCGCGTCGGATGCTTCGTTTCCGTGTGTTTCTTTCAAACTTGCGCGAATAAATGCGTGCATTTCTTGAGCCTGTTCGGGCGTGGCGGTCTTTCCTGTGCCAATTGCCCAGACAGGCTCGTAAGCGATAATAATACGTTCCATATCTGAAACTGTCAAACCCTTTAAGGCACCTGTTAGCTGGGTTTTGACCACCGCACGCGCAATTCCCGCCTCCCTCTCACCGAGACTTTCACCCACACAAACAATTGCGGTTAAGCCAAAATGCAAACAGGCTTTGGTCTTGTCATTTACCGATTCATCAGTTTCACCATAAAACTGCCTTCGCTCAGAGTGTCCAATAATTATATGGCTTGCGCCGATGTCTTTGATCATATCCGCGCAAACTTCGCCAGTATTCGCCGAATGATCCGCGTATCTCGAACAATCCTGTGCCGCAACTTGGACGTTTGAACCTTCCGTGCGATCCGCAACCGTTTTGAGCGCAGTAAATACGGGAGCAATAATAACTTCGCAGTGCGTCGCATTTGCGACCAACGATTTAAGCTCAACGGCGGTGTTTACCGCTTCATCGTGGAGCTTATACATCTTCCAATTACCCGCTATTGCTGGTCTTCTCATATATTCTGTTTTTTGTTTAACGCAGCTACTCCGGGTAGGGTTTTTCCTGATAGATATTCTAAGGTCGCACCGCCGCCTGTCGAAATATGTGAAATTTTATCACCTGAGCCAGCTTGATTTATCGCAGCGACCGAATCTCCTCCACCGATCACGGAGAATGCGCCATTTTCAGTAGCTTTCGCAACGGCATTTGCAATGGCGATGGTTCCTTCATCAAATGGCTTTTCTTCAAACATTCCCATTGGGCCGTTCCAAATGATTGTTTTCGCCCCTTCAAGAGCCTTTTCAAAAACCGCACAAGTTTCCTTTCCAATATCGAGACCGACCAGACCCGCATTCGTAAAATCAATCGGCATTTCACGCATAGAATTTAACGGGTCAAATGAATCGACTGTTTTATGATCAGTTGGTAAAATGAGTTCCACTCCAGCATCTTCGGCTTCCTTTTTGATTTCGAGTGCCATCGGCATCATATCGTCTTCAAAAAGCGATTTCCCCACGGTGTAACCCATCGCCTTAAGAAACGTATATGCCATCGCGCCGCCAATCAATAGTTTATCTACCCTCTTTTCTATCAATGACTTAATAACAGGAATCTTATCTGATACCTTAGCTCCGCCGAGAATAGCCACAAAGGGCCTTTCGGGGTTTTTGAGAACCTTACCTAACACTTTAAGTTCTCTTTCCATAAGAAACCCGGATGCGCATTCATCGACAAATTTGGTAATTCCCACAGTAGATGCGTGCGCACGATGCGCCGTTCCAAATGCATCGTTTATATAAATATCAACATTTTCAGCTAACTGTTTTGAAAATTCATCGTCGTTGGCTTTTTCGCCTTTATAAAACCGCAAATTTTCCAATAGTAAAATTTCGCCGTTTTGAAGACCTGCGATCGCCTTCGATACTTTTTCGCCTACACAATCTTCAACAAACCCAACTTTCTCGCCGAATATTTCCGAAAGCCTTTTAGCTACGGGCTTTAAGCTAAACTGGCTGTCATCTTCGCCGCTTGGCCTTCCCAAATGCGAAGCTAAAATAACCTTCGCACCATTTTCCACGGCGTATTTGATCGTCGGCAAAGCTCCTTTGATCCGATTGTCATCAGAAACTTTACCTTCTTGAATCGGAACATTGAAATCCACACGAATAAAGGTGCGTTTCCCTTCCAAATCTAAGTCTTTTATCGATTTCATTTATTTTCCAAAATCGGAAAAAAAAGAAGCGAGAGAAGAATCCCAAGCTTCTTATATTACCTCAATGAATCACTTATAAACCTTTGCCCGCAATGTATTTAACTAAATCCCGAACGCGGCATGAATAGCCCCATTCGTTGTCGTACCAGGTTAAAATTTTCACCGACGTGCCGTCTAAAACAGAAGTGTTATCGGCGTCAACTATCGAAGAATGGGAATTGCCCCGGAAATCGATCGAAACGAGTGGCTCCTCGGAAAAACCTAAAATACCCGCTAATTCTTCGTTCGCCGCATTTTTGAGCACACGGTTAACTTCCTCGGTGGTTGTTTCCTTTTCAACATTAATAACAACATCAACGAGCGAAACATTTGGAGTCGGCACTCGAACCGATATCCCTTCGAACTTCCCTTTTAGTTCCGGAATTACGAGCGCGACCGCTTTAGCTGCTCCGGTCGAAGTGGGGATCATTGAAAGTCCGGCTGCTCGCGCTCGTCGCAGGTCCTTATGGGGTAAATCGAGGAGCTGCTGGTCATTAGTATACGAGTGGATGGTCGTCATTTGCGCATTCTTAATGCCGAAATTCTCGTGAATGACCTTGGCGACAGGTGCGAGACAGTTCGTAGTACACGATGCGTTGGATATTATATGGTGGTTTGCAGCGTCATACGTGTCTTCGTTTACGCCGAGCACAATAGTTGTATCAGGGTCTTTCCCGGGAGCCGAAATAATAACTTTCTTAACCGTGCCGCGAATGTGCTTTCCCGCCGTAGCTTGATCACGAAAAATCCCCGTTGATTCGATCACGATCTCCGCACCAACTTCCTCCCAAGGAATTTGGGCCGGATCACGTTGGCTGAAAACCTTAAACGTATCTCCATCAACTGTTATCGAATCTTCGGTGTGGGAAATTTCCTGCTCGAGGTTTCCCATTACTGAATCGTATTTCAATAAGTGTGCAAGGGTCTTCGTATCCGTTAGATCATTCACTCCAACGAAATCAATACCATCGTCATTTAGTGCCGTCCGCATGACATTTCGCCCGATGCGTCCGAACCCGTTAATTCCTACTTTAACTGCCATTCTATGAAAAAACTCCTCCTGGTAAATTCCTGCAGAAATGATGACGATAACGCAAATTTCACCAAATTTCAAAGAGGCAGTTTGACAATCAACATGGGTTCGAATAAATGTAAATCATTCAGCGGCTTGAATTCTTTTTTTGAAACAAACGGAAAAAGTTAGGCGTAATAAGTGCTTGAGTTATTTAGATCCATTAATAATAATAGTATTCAGAGTCTGGAGAGCCTTTAATATAATGATTTTTTCATACCGAACAGCGTTCTCGCTGGCTATCATTTTTTCCGCTTTAATCTGCAACAGCGTTGAGGTAAGCGCCCAAGATACGGAAGAGCGTATTGCCAAAAATTCCGCTTCCAAGAACGTTGATGAAGGTCTTACTGATATCCTGGAGGCCAATATTCCCTCTAACGGGATTCTTGATGTCGCGGATAATAACGCTCCGATTCCTGGCCGCAAGGTTAATCGTAATTTATCGAGAGTCGGAGTAGATCCTGCCCAAACGAAATCGCTGACACTTAACGAGGCGATTCGGCTCGCTCTCGAAAACAATAATGAAATTGAGATAGCGCGAAGCGACGTGAAGATTGCAGAGTCTGGCCTGCGTTCGTTATTGGGCTTTTATGACCCGACATTTACGGTCAGCCCCTTGTATTCAAACAACGTTCAGCCCGTTATAAATATCTTTTCCGGTGCGGATGCTTCGGGCGTTGTTTCACAAAACCGTTGGAGCGGAAACACGAGTTTTAGCCAGTTTATAAAACAGGGCGGCGGAAACTATAATGTGTTTTTCAATAATAGCCGAGCATCGACAAGTTCAACGGCTTCGACACTTAACCCAAATTTTTCGTCTAGCCTGGGTGTTTCGTTTACTCAGCCGTTATTCCGAAATCGTTCGATCGATAGTAACCGGCGTCAGATAAAGATTCAGCGAAAGTTAATTGCTCAGTCGGACGCCGATTTCCGAAGGAGGACGATCGAAATTGTTGCGCAGGTTCAGCGAGGGTACTGGGATCTCGTATTCGCACTTCGTGACCAACAAAACCGAGTTGCAAACCTGGATTTAACAAAAGAGAATTTACGCCAGGTCGAAGCGAGAATTGCAGCCGGAGCCGCTGCACCTCTACAAAGAGCGGAGGTAAATACTGAGCTTGCAAATCGTGAATCCGATGTGTTGCTAGCTTCGCAACAGGTTTCGATCACGGAGAATACGCTCAAACAGCTTATCCTAAAGGATCCATCCTCTCCTTTTTGGTCGGACAGTTATGTCCCGACCGATTCCCCGGTTTTTAGCGTCGATGTTGTGAATCTTGATGATGCTCTAAAAGACGCCACGGCAAATCGCCCCGAACTTCAAAGATTAAACTTACAGCGGGAAATAAACGATATTGATCGCGACTTCTTTAAGAATCAAACAAAACCAAAGATCGATCTTGAAACAAATTTCGCTCTCGATGGTCTGGCTGGTACCGTAGCGATTACCGGAGGCGGTGCAGCGGTTAACCCAGCGTTTGTTGGCGGTTACGGCACGGCACTTTCAAATGTTTTTAGCGCAAATTACCGCACATTTTCTGCCGGAGTAACGATTTCTATTCCCTTACGTAATAAAACTGCGAAAGCCAACCTCGCGACGGCGCGTTTTCAACAAGAGCGGATTGAAGCCCAATCGAGGTCTCAAGAGCAAATTGTGATTGCGGAAGTGCGCAACGCCGTGCAGGCGGTCGAAACCGCTCGCCAACGGGTATTGACGTCAACGCGTGCACGGGAAAATGCAGAAATCCAACTCGATGGCGAACGCAAGCTTTACAGCGTCGGGCGTTCGACGACGTTTTTGTTATTTCAGCGTGAAAATGCTCTAACCAATGCGAGAAATGCGGAAATCCGTGCCGAAACCGATTACAACAAAGCTCTCGCGGATCTTCAAAAAGCGACATCAACGACCTTTGCTGTGAACAATATTGTAGTCGATTCCCCAAGAAAAACGGGCAATTAGTTTTCATCTGCATTTCGACATCGAGCGGCGCCGGCTATATCCGCAGCGCCGTTTTTTCTTGGGCGCTTTAAGTTTGAAAGTAAGTCTGCGAAAATAATTTGGTGAAAATATCTGCGACGATTATTACAAGGAATGAAGAGACTGAAATTGCTGAGGCGATTGGCACTCTTGATTTTGCTGACGAGATAATAGTCGTCGATTCAGAAAGTTCGGACAACACGCGAAAAATATGCGAGGAACTTGGTGCGCACGTGATAACTCAAAAATGGCTCGGATTTGGAAGGCAAAAACAAACTGCGGTTGAGAATTGCAGCAACGATTGGGTTTTTAGTTTAGACGCCGACGAGCGAGTGTCGAAAGATCTAAGGGATGCGATTCTAAAGATAAAGGCTCTAAACGAAGACACCCGCCCCGATGGTTATAGGATCTCACGTCTTTCTTACTACATGGAGAAACCAATAAAACACTGCGGATGGTATCCCGATTGGCAGTTGCGATTTTTCGATCGAAAAAAAGGGCGGTGGAAGGATATGGCTGTTCATGAATCGGTTGAGATGCTGGAGAATGCAAAAATTGAGAAACTCCATCATGACATTCTGCATTTTAGTGTGAAAAACCCGCTACACCATCATCAGATGATCGGGGAACGTTACGCACCGCTTGCGGCGAAGCAGATGTACGATTCAGGACGCAGAACGTCCCGGTTTAAGGTTCGCACAGCAAGCTTTGCTGCATTCATAGGGACGTACTTCTTAAAGGCCGGATTTCTAGATGGATTGCCCGGTTATTGCATCGCGCGTTTTGCCGCACATCATTCATTTTTAAAGCATTTACTCCTTTGGGAAATGCAAAACAAAGCCAATTAGCAATTCCAAGCTGTCAATACAACTTTAATCCGAACGCAACCATCGAAAGTTTGTTATAATAGCCTATTAATTTTTAACCCTTAATTGTTAAACGTAAAGATAAAACAATGAAAAAACTCCTGGTCATTTCGATATTCGCAATCGTGTTTCCGATTGCTATATTTGGGCAGAAAGGTATCGACAAACAGACGAACGAGATCACCGATAAAACTGACGGCAACAAAACCCGAAATGATACTGCTCAGACGTTTAGTTGGGGTAAAGGCAAAACAAAAATCCGTGAAAAACTGGCAAATCCATACCAGTTAAACGCACGTCGCGACATTCTGATTGACACGATCGTTGATTTACTTAAGGATCGAGGGATGATCGTCGATGAAGCGGCTTCGCGATTTAAAGACGGACTGATTGTCACCCAGCCATTCACATTTTCAAAAGGCGTCATTTTAACAAAACCGGAATTGGGAAGGTATGCGGTCTTAAATGACTCCTATTCTACATGGACACGCGGGCGCTTTACCTTAACGATTGATGTTCAGTCTCTGGACGGCGTAAAAAATAATGTTTCGGTAACGGCGAACGTTGAAGGAAGATCGGGGGACGGCCTATATTCTCAATGGACAACGCTACAAAGTTCAGGTGCGGCAGAAGATGAGTTTCTCGCCGAATTGGTGAAATATATGTCAGGAGATTTGGCAGATGGAGAGCGTAAGCCATAACGCATTTTTTCAAGTCATTATGTCGGTTAATTTTCCAAAACTTTCTGTTGCTTTTGGGATTTTAGTTATTGGACTCTTCTTTATGCAGTCTGCATTTGGACAGAATCAAAGAAACGAACCCCTTCCGAAAAGTATTCAGGAAAAGCTTGTCGAAATGAAGATCGACGAGGAGAAAAAGGATTTTGACAAACTTCTCGAACGAAGCGAGATGGTCGCAAAACTTAGCGAGGACATTGAAACCTCTTTTCTTAAAAACAAAAAATTGACTCCGGAAGACAAAAGACGGCTCGAAGAGGTCGAAGATCTTCTAGGTAAAATCCGGAAAGAACTCCGCGCGTCAAAGGATGATGAAGACGAAAAGGAAGATTCGCCAAATTCTATATTGACCGCGATTGAGAATCTTCGAGAAAATACGTCTAAGCTTTTCGAGGAAGTAAAAAAAACCACTCGCCACACTATTTCTGCCGTTGCCGTTGAGAGTTCAAATACGGTACTGAATTTAATTAAGTTCCTACGTTTTGATAAGGATTAGCTCTGCAAATATTTTGATTTTGTTATCGACCAAATCCCGTTTCCGTATATTTCAATCCACAATTATTAACATCTTTTTTTTGGGTGCGATCGTTTTTTGCATTAGTGGTTCTTCGTTTGCTCAAGACGATGACATAATCTCCGTAGATTCGTCTGTCGTTGTATTAAACGCAACAATTACGGATTCAGATGGAAATCCGGCATATGGACTAAAAAAAGAGGATTTCGAAATCTACGAAGACGGTAAAAGACAGGATATAGCGTTTTTCGAAACTCAGGAAACCCCATTTGCCGCAGTGATCTTGATCGATACCTCAGGCAGTATGGAAGCCCGCGTAAGCCTCGCTCGTTCTGCAGCTATAAAGTTTCTCGACGGTATTCGCGTGGACGACAACGTGGCAATTTATAACTTTGACTCCAAAGTCTCACTTGTTCAGGATTTTTCAAACTTACGTGATCTTACACATCGGGCTTTTGATCTAAAAGCAAACGGGTGGACCGTTTTGAACGACGCGATATTCGAGGCATCGAAGGTCCTCGCTAAACGCGATGACAAACGAAGGGCAATCGTCGTATTGTCAGACGGTGCTGACACTCGAAGCGGTCGTTCAGCCGATAAGGCGCTAAAAGAGGCATTGAGCATCGACGCCACCATTTACACCGTTGATATGTCATCAATGAATACAGGCGGTAAGGAAAGAATGCAAAATCAAGGAGCCTTAAAAAAATTTGCCGAAAAGACTGGCGGGAGATTTATTAAGACACCCGGCGGAGTAGAAATGCGGAACGCGTTTGAACAGATTGCTGACGAACTCGGCACACAATATACACTTGGTTACTATCCATCAAACTTGGCAACGAAAGATGGGAAGTGGCATGAGATCGAATTAAGGACCGCCAAAAAACAACTCGATATCCGAACCCGAAAAGGCTATAATTCTCCCAAACAATAGGGCGACACCAAACTTACTCTTACCGACGTTTGTCTTTTTTCTTTTAATTTATTAATCCAGGACAAAAGTAATTATCATCATAACCGTGTAGCTCGAAACCTGACCGTCGCTTACGGAAACTTTCTGTTCCTTGACCCATGCACCTCGGATACCATTTATTGTTTCGCCCGCTTTTGCAATTCCCTTCTGAACAGCATCTTCAAATCCAACCTGAGATGTAGACGTGATTTCAATATTTTTTGCTACTGACATAATTTCTTTCTCCCTTATTTTTGTTAAATATTTGTCTTATTGCGGACTTTATCATTATGGCGTTCAAAAGCATATTCAACCAGTGAATCAATTATTTCAGAAAACTGTATTCTCGATCCGGCCCACATTTTTGGGAAACCGGAAGCATCCGTCAACCCCGGAATCGTGTTTATTTCGTTGACGAGTAAAGCTCCGTTATCGCTTCGAAGAAAAAAATCCACGCGTGCGAAACCGGCACCGTCCACGGATTTAAACGCGGCGACCGCCATTTTTTGGATTTTTTCCGTCAATTCCGAGGATACCGGTGAAGGTACAATAAACTCATTATTTCCCGTTCCAGAATATTTTTCAGTGTAATCCAGAAATTTTTTATCAATGTCGTGGACGATATATTCCCCCGGCAGGCTTGCCTTCGGAACGTCATTTCCAATAACGGCACACTCAATTTCACGCATGTCAAGATGTTCTTCCACCAGAATCTTTCGATCATACTGAGCCGCCAGTTCTACGCCATTCCTCAACGATTCCGAATCGGTCGCTTTTGTCACTCCAACTGAAGAACCGAGATTTGCCGGTTTTATAAAACACGGATAACCGAGCTTTGTTTCGACCTGGCTTACGACCAGATTTTGATTACCTTCCCATTCGCTTCGCAAAAACCATACGTACTCGCAAATTGGAAGACCCGCGTCACGAAACAGAGTTTTCATGACAACCTTATCCATACCGCAGGAAGAAGCCAGTACACCGCAGCCAACGTATGGAATTCCCGCCATTTCAAAGAGCCCCTGTATCGTACCGTCTTCGCCATAAGTGCCATGAAGAACCGGAAATACAACGTCAAGCGGCGACAACTTGCCTTCGTGTTCGAGTGCGTCCAGTCTAGTTAACCCCCGAAATCGTGTGTCGCCGAGCAGTGCAACACGGCCTCGCGGATAGTTGGCAATGTTCTCAGTTAGAAGTTCCCGGGTAGCTTCCGGCAACATTTCCATGGATTCAAGCGGATTGAGCCACGCACCTTCACTACTTATCGCGATCGGCACGACTTCGTATTTATCCCTATCGATCTCATTTATGACTGTCGTCGCTGAACGAACGGAAATTTCGTGTTCGCCGGAGCGCCCGCCGAAAACGACTCCTATTTTTATTCTATCCATTTCAAGATTACAAAACTGAATTTCCCAAAGCCGAAAGGATGAGTTCGCCCGCAAGCGTTGCCGTGATGTTGCTTCTATCGAGCATCGGATTTACCTCGACTATCTCAAACGAACGCATTCCGCCCACCTCCGAAATAATCTCAAGTGCTAAATGAGCTTCTCGGTAGGTTATTCCGCCTCGCACTAAAGTTCCCGATCCCGGAGCAAAGCGGGGGTCGATTACGTCAACATCAAATGTTACAGCAAAACCAGCCTTTGCTTTTGACGCAATCTTTACCGCATCTTGCACACAGGCCGTCATCCCGCGTTTATCAATATCGCTCATCGTAAAGAAATTATTTCTCATCCCAAGCTCGTTTATCATCCGTTTTTCACCCAAATCGAGATCTCTCCCGCCGATATGTGCACAATGAGCTGAATTAATTTTCGGCGAAAATCCTTCGAGCCCTACCATTTGCTTTTCACCTTGTCCTAGGATCGTGGCGAGCGGCATGCCATGCGTATTTCCGCTGGGTGAGGTCTCCGGCGTGTTCATATCTGCGTGGGCGTCAAACCAAATCAACCCGATCTCCTCATCGCGGGAATGAAAGTGGCTTGCGATTCCCGAAAAAGTCCCCGCCGCGATTGAATGATCGCCACCCAAAATTATCGGAATTGCATCCGATGCCAAAATATTCTTCACTGCATTCGCAATTTTCCTGGATTCTTCAAAAATTTCCTTCAAATATTTGGGATTCTCGTCTTTTTTCGGCTCATATTTGGGAGCCGAGATACTTAGATCACCATAGTCTGAAACCTCGTATCCCAGCTTTTGGATATGGCCAAACAAACGGTCGCCGCGAAATTCCGCCAAACGAATTGCCGTCGTCCCAAGCTCACTCCCTTTAGTTTCGGCTCCAAACCCTAAAGGCACGCCCAAAATCCCAACCTTTTTCCCTACTCCGGGTACATATTTATCTATTGTTGTCATATTTTAATACTTTTACCATTATCCCTATTCAAGTTCACCAAAACCATCTGCAAAAAGCTGCCCGATTGCCTTATACGCATCCACTTCATCTGCTCCTTCAACCTCAAGAGTCAAGACCGATCCGATCGAAGCAGCCAACGTCAGCACACTCAGAATTGATTTGGCATTTGCTGAAACGCATCCATCCGATTTAAAAAGCATTATCGTGCTTTCAAATTCGCCGGCGACGCCAACCAGTTGCGCGGCTGCACGCGCGTGCAGACCGAGTTGATTGACGACTTCGATCTCACCGCTACGCATCCTTTTTCATTTTTTGCGGTGCGAGCAATCCCGCTGCACGATATATGGATTGTTTGCCCTGCGTCTCAACTTCCTCCGCCATCTCCGACAAACTCATTTCGGAATTTTGACTCGCAAGCTTTATCACCATCGGTAAATTAACGCCTGTAACGACCTCAACCTCATTTTCAACGATAAACATTGCGGAAATATTGGTCGGAGTTCCGCCAAACATATCTGTAAGCAGCAATACACCGTTTCCCTCGGAGACGTCTTTTATTGCACGCTCGATCTCGTCCCGTGCTACCTCCACATTATCGTGCCAGCCGATTGAAACCGACTTGATGTGATCCATTTCGCCGATAACCTGCTCAGCCGCCGATAAAAGCTCGTTTGCTAATTGCCCATGAGAAACGATTACTCCCCCAATTCTTTTACTCATATCCAGATCTATCCTATTTTTTTACATCACGGTGCAATGTTGAGACCGCGAAACCCGAATTCTTTAAATTTTCAGCAATTACGTTCGTGCTCATGACGGACCGATGACGCCCGCCCGTGCAGCCAATACCAATCGTCAGATAGGATTTTCCTTCCCGCTTATAAAGCGGCAGCAAGTATGCAAGTAAGTCCGTAAAACGACGAATAGTTTCCAAAACTTCTGCCTGAGATGCCAAAAACGTGACGACCTTGCGATCCGTACCTGGAAGCTCTCTCAATTTAGGTTCAAAATACGGATTTGGTAAATGCCTTACATCAAAAAGAAGATCCACATCACGCGGAATTCCATGTTTGTGTCCGAAACTGACGATTTGAATTTGCAGTGGAACCCCGTCTTCATTGGTGCCAAACCTTTTTACAAGCATACGCCGCAAAGTATGAACCGTGTATTCGGATGTGTCGATAATCAGATCAGCACTTTGTCGTAAATCACTCATCGCCTTTTTTTCCGCACGAATCGCTTCCAATACACCCGTGCCCTCATCTGCCGGATGCGGGCGGCGGGTTTCGCTAAATCTTCGCTGAAGTACCCGATCAGAAGCCTCGAAAAACAAGATGTACGGCGCCAAATTTCTCTTGCGAAGTTTTCTTAATTCCGCGGAAAAGTCGGCCAAAAAATGTCGCTCGCGAATATTTATTACGAGCGCAGCCTTCTCAATCGCAACAATTTCTTCCAAGTTTGGAAGAAGAAGCCGCGCAAAGGTAGAGAGCATGGTTATTGGAAGATTGTCCACACAGAAATAGCCGAGATCTTCAAAAGCATTTGTCGCTGAAGACATTCCGGAGCCGCTAAGCCCTGTCAGTATTATGAAATTTTGAGAAATATGCGATTGCGGTGTATCGTTTGGCATTTGTGAGTTTTATATTATAAGAAATTATTTCTTATCGCGAACAGCTTCGTTGTGTTTTTCTGCTAGCCTTGATCCCGCGTCATTTCCACCCGATTTCAAGCGAAATAACTTTGCAGACGTTTCGAAAATTGTAGCCGAATTTACTCCGGAACCGACAGGCCTCGTAAGTATTGGAACACTCAATCCAGGTAAATCCTTGGTCTCAAATGCGGACTCAAGTCGATCAGTTTGTTTCAATTCGCTACCAGTTGTTAGATCGATACAAAAGATCGATCTTTCTTTCCTTTTCAAGGGAGGGCGCCCCAAAGAAGTCCCCAACATCAAATACTCTTAACCCGCGAATCTCCAGAAACCCTGCTGTTAAGTCGGGCGAGCGCCCTATCAGAGATTCGCCGGTTCTATTAACGGTCAACGAGTCATCGGAAACTATGCAATGTCCACGAATGATTTATTCGAGCGCAACCTCGGATTATCCAATGCCGGGATCCTCTAAAATCAGAACTCCGAGTCCTTCGATTCCCGCCAACACGCCATGTATAGTCTTTTCCTGCACAACCTGATTTGAGGAAGGATCTGATTATAGAAAAATCCGCCAAAACTAAATCAATATGCGATATCGATTATTCCGGAAATTGGGACGGGCTTATTGCGGCGACTTATCCAAATTCTGAACAAAACACGGGGAAATTCTCAATCTGCCAATTCCTCTTCCAGTTCAATCACAGCAGGTGCAATTTCACCTGCTTTTTTCGCCTTGTGAGATCGATCAATAATCTTGTTTTTCAATTTAAGGGCTTGTTTTTCTATTTTATCAATTGTTTGCGAAAGGGATTGATACATATCATCATCGACCGTATTCGCTGTTAACACTAGATTTCTCCATTTTACAACTATTTCCGACCGATGTTGCCCGCCTTCAATTTCAATAATAATATGAGCGTGATTATCTTCCTTTCCGAATAGATGGTTGATCCGATCGAAATGTTCCTCAACGTGTTCTCGAATCGGCTGAGTAACGTCAATGTGCCTGCCAGTATATTCAAATTTCATATTTTACCCCTTGTCTGCTATTAGATTTGAAAGATCAAAAGATTCGGATTCGAATCCATTTTTAAAGACCGCCGCAATACGGCTAGATCATTGTCTTGCGCTCCCGGGAACCGGGAAGATTCATCTGGTCGCGGTATTTTGCGACGGTTCTACGTGAAATTTTAACCCCATCCTTCGCTAATGCCTTTGCGAGTTTTACATCCGTCAGTGGTTTTTTTGTGTCTTCTTCTTCAATCATTTTTTTAATATTGAGTTTCAGGATGCGGGTTGAAACCTCTTCACCATCTTCATTTAGCATGCCTTCACTAAAGAAATGCCTTAACTCTATAACACCTTGAGGAGTATGTGCATATTTCCTATTTACAACCCTGGAAATGGTGGAAAGATGCATACCAATATCTTCGGCAACATCCTTAAGCATCATCGGTTTTATAAACTGCACACCGTGATCCAAAAATTCAGTCTGCTTCTCAACAATACATTCAACGACACGGTAGATCGTTTGCCGCCGATGCTCGATATTTCGAAGAAGATCGACCGCTGAACGCACTTTTTCCTTTATAAAGGTCTTTGTTTCGCGGTTCGTATCTTCTTTACCCAGAAGCTGTTGATATGTATTGCTAATCCTCAAACGGGGACTTCCGTCGTCCGTAAAATAAATTACCCATTCGCCTTCGACCTTTTCTATATAAACTTCCGGAGATACATAGATCGGTTTCTGGGTAGAATATTCTTTCCCGGGATACGGATTTAGAAAGCGTATTTTTTCAATTTCGTCATTTAAGGTTTCAAAATCGATTCCTGTGGCTTTGGAAAGTTTCTGAAGACGATGCGGCTGTAGATCTTCAAAGTGATCTTTAACTAATTCCGCAGCTAGTGTTTCGCCCTGTCCGTTGACTTCCAATTGCGCCAAGAGGCATTCTCTGACATCTCTTACCGCGCACCCTACCGGATCAAGCTTCATAACAATCCGACGGGCTTCTTCAACAATTTCCGGCGTGGAGCCGCACAAATCAGCTATCTCTTCATTTGTTGCTTTGAGACGCCCATTTTCATCCAGATTGCCGATCACGCAAATTCCCGCTTCTTCGAGTTCCGCAGAAATACTCAATAATCCAAGTTGCCACTCCAAATGATCCGTCAGAGTTTCCGAACTCGATAAAAACTGTTCAAAACTCGGGGCGTCATCATTATGTTCGAATTCCTGAGTTTTGTAGCCCGGATCAAGGTATTCCTGAAACTCGCGCCCAATATCTATTTCGTCAAATGAATCGGTCGGCGAATCGGCGTCCAAAGCATCATCGATCGCATCCTGGGTTTCCGTATCGATGTCGTCCTGATGTCCGTTCTCGCTGAGCTCCGGGATACCATCGGCCTCAAAGTCGGAAATACTATCGTCGCCAAATTCGCTGTCGGCGGCTGGATCCTCATATTCGCGCTCCGTTCCGTCAGCATTTTGATCGAGTATTTTTTCCGCAAGTTCCTGGATCTCATCTTCGGTTTGAACCTCTTCGAGTAAAGGGTTTGAATCGATCTCAGTCTGAATAAGTTCCCCAAGCTCGAGAGAGGTCATTTGGAGCATTTCTATGCGCTGACGCAGTTGCGGCGTGAGCACCATTTTCTGTTGAAGTTTTTGTGATAATTTTAGAAATGCCATCGATGATAACGCAACTATTTACAGCAAGAAAACTATAGATCAAGCCTAAAAAAGAACGTAATTCAATTATAACCGATTATGAATTGAAATGTGAAAAATGTCGATTTAAAGAGTAAATCTCTCTCCCAGATACAATCGGCGTACCTCGTCATCCTCTACTAAAGACTGCGGCTCGCCGCTTCGCAAGATCTTTCCTTCTGCCATGATGTAAGCCCGGTCAGTAATCCCCAGAGTTTCGCGAACATTATGATCGGTTATCAGAATACCGATACCCTGCTCTTTGAGATAAAGAATTATCTCGCGTATATCATCGATGGCAATAGGGTCAATCCCGGCAAATGGCTCGTCAAGCAAAATAAACTGTGGATCAGTAGCCAAACACCGTGCAATTTCAACCCGCCTTCGTTCACCGCCCGAAAGAGAATCTCCGCGTGTTTTCCTCACATATGTAACTCCAAACTCCTCCAGTAGTTCTTCCAATCGGGCGAAACGATCGGCTCGCGACATTTTCATCGTCTCCAAGACCGCCAGGATATTTTGTTCCGCTGAAAGCTTGCGAAAAATAGAAGGTTCCTGCGGAAGATATCCGAGCCCGAGACGCGCACGCAAATACATTGGAAGCTTGGTCACATCTTCGCTATTTAGTAAAATATTACCTTTTTCAGTGCGTTCAAGCCCCGTCATCATATAAAACGTCGTTGTTTTACCTGCGCCATTTGCACCCAGAAGGCCTACAACTTCCCCTTGCTCAACAAAGAGACTCACGTCATCAACCACACGTCGCCGACCATACGTCTTACGCAAGTTGTTGGCAGATAAAGAATTGTTTGGATTTACAGAACCGTTTTCCACGAAGGTTAGTTTATCTTACCATTCTTGATTTTATAAACCGTGCGCATCCTTCCCGAGCTGTTTTTCTTAGTTTCACCGCTTCCCTCTATCCGGTTTTCTTTTAGATATACCGTAACTTCTCGACCTTCGGATGAGCCATTTTCCGAGTCCCTCACACGAGCGGGATTCCCCGTCAGTCGCACGGTTTCGGTAGATGCTATGTATTCGGCGGAGTCACCTGAAGCACGCCGATTTGGCTGGGTGATCACTACGTCATTTTCAATCACAGTTCGAGAAAGTTCGTTATCCTTGTCAAGGAAAATATTTGCAACGCCTGCAACCATTCGATCCGTACCCTGCCGAATATCGACATTTTCCTCATACCTTATTAAGTTTAAGTTTTTCTGGTAACTCATTCTTTTCGACGAAACAAAAACGGGTGTTTTCGTTTGCCGTCCGGCGACCGTGCGGTTTACATCATAAAGCAAACTCTGAACATTTCCATCGGCAGTAAATTGTCCTTGCTTTTGCTGCAGGAATAAACGATCTGCCCGTACATAATTATTATCCTGCCACGCCCGCGCATTTCCAATAAAAAGCACGGTTTCGGCATCGTGATCGAAATTTGCTGCTCCGGCGGTTACAAAGACCGGCGAATTAACGTTCGAAAAAGGTGCAGCTCCTCCCGTTTGTTTCTGGCTGTAATAGGTGGTACTAACATTCGAACGCAATGCAGACTTATTGCCGCGTGTGTCCCAGTCAATTTCAGTCGCCTTACCGCGAGCCTGAGAATCCCAAACGGTCGGTTCGCCTCCTCTTAAGCGGACAATTTCATCACTTGCCTGATATGAGATTCGATCTGCAATACCATTCCGATCACCTTCTATAAATTTTGCTTTTCCGCTCGCCTCAAACGATTCAATATCCTGATTTCCCCGATTAAAGATCGCGTCGAGAGTTTCTGCGGACAAGGTCTGTTTCTCTTTACCACTGGTCGTCGGAACTCGGATAACTTTAGAATTTCCCGTCGAGCGGCAATTTTTCGCATTATTTTTTTCGTAAAAGTCGCAGTCAAAGCGCTGAGAATTGATCGTCGTAATATAATTTTTCGGCGAAGAACGAATCGGCGTAACAACTAATTCGGCATCTCCGCTAGCCTCGGCTTTCGCGAGTTCGTTGCCATTTGCACGTAAAATCGTATTCACATTATCCGCGGTTAAAGTTTTGTCGGCTGCGTCCGCCGAATTATTCGGTGCGTTAAGTTTTATCGTCGTTCGTCCATCGGTTTTTAGGGTAGTTAATGTACCGTCTTCCCGAAAATTAAGATTTATGGATTTCGGCGCAAATAACCGAAAACGAGTATAGTCCTTGGAATTAACCGGAATGATTACGACATCACCATTTCCAATCGCATTGGCACTGCTTGGTTTTTCGTTTGCGCCAAAACTAGCGTTAAGCTCCTCGGCTTTAACTTCCGTCGTGCGCTCGGCGGTTTTTTGACTCAAGAATGCATTCCCGGTTGCGACCGCGTACTTCAACTTCCTATTGGGATTGAGATCCGCTTTTATTACATCACCCCTGATCAAATCCGTACCCTGGACGATCTGAGCACCGCCATACATCGAAATTTTTCCCTTAGTTTGCTCGTAAATGGCCCGCTGGGCATTAATTCTCGTCGGTTTCGCATCTTCAACGGTTACAATTTCAACCTGATCCTCAAGTTCGAAGGAATCGGTTGATTTTATGTAAATCGCATTGTTTGCGCGAATGTTTGTTGGTTCTGAATTATTCTGTGTTGTTTCGATCTCAACGCTGCCGAAAAGTTCTAACTTTTCGAGTTGCTTTTTCACCGTCGCTATCGCTCGATTCGCCTTTGTTTTTGTCCACGTGGGATTTTTTGAGGTTGGCTTTTGATATACAAAAACATCGCCATTTAGATCAAGCTTTCTAATTTCTCGATCCGTGAAATAAGCGGTGGCGCGGGCCGATTTTATATCGGTCGGCTGTGTAAGATTTCCGCTCGCTTGATTTTCCGGCGTGAGCGCAATCGCCACATTTCCATCCATATCGATCTTCTCAGCAACCTGATCGACAAACGCATGCCCGGCGTTTATCTTCGCACGCTGAATTTTCGATTTTGTCAGTTCGTCGTCTTTCGCCCCGTTTGCGAAAGCTTCGATCTCAACGTCCTTTCGTAGATCTAGTGTTTTCTTTTGGGTATGAACGATCGCACCGTAAGAATTTCCCGAGATATTATCCCGCGAAAACTCTACATATTCTTCTGCATCAGCAATTTCAGTTGATTTGTCGTAAGTGAGCTGTTGGGTCTTTACGTTGAGACGGTCCCGGGTCGCGATATCGACATCGCCCGCGAAAAACAATTTGAAGTTCTTCGACCCATCGTCCGCCGGAATATAGATCGCTTTAGCCGACGAGATCCGGTCAAATACATTTACATCGCCGTCGTTAAATACTTGAAGATAAACGTTCTCAAGCTCCTGATGTTTATCGGAAAATGTCGTAGCTTTATCGGCCTTTAGGTAATAACTTAAAACACCATTTTCAGATTCGCGGCGTTCATAACCGACTACCTCGCCGACAACATCCTTAGACAGCTTAGTTGGCAAGCCCTTCATCCGAAATTCCGAACGAAAACTTCCCCAGTAAAATCCGATTCCAATTAAGAGAACCGCGACAATCCCGGCAGCTATCGCAACGCCGCGAAAAATAAGCGGTAGTTTTGCGCGAAATGCGTATTTGGATTGTTTTACAGAATCCGACATTAGTTAGCTTCGCATATCTTTAACAATCAATTGTAACCTGGTATTTCCCTGCCATGTATTTGCTTCCGGTGAATGCGCGAGTTCGATGCTTTTTCCGGGTGTCAGAGTTTGCCCCTTCGATAGCTCGACCCCATCCCACCAAAGCGCTTCAAAACTCTCGCGATTTTCGCCAATAAGTTTTAACTTCAGGTGTTTGTCCTTCAAAACCCATGGTTCGTCGGCTAAAGTTAGTTTTCCGGTAACAAAAACCGGCTTTGGGTTGCCCATTCCGAAAGGCTCCATCTGTTTCATTTCATCAACCAAACCAAGATTTAGTTCGCGCGCACCCACTTCTGCATCGATCTTAACTTCGGGGACCAACTCATCTTCAGACAACACCGAAGTCGCGTGAATGTTCAGTTTACGCTGCACCTCTTCGATGTTTTCAAACTTGATCTTCATTCCCGCGGCGGCGGCGTGACCGCCATATTGTTCAAAAAGATCGGCACACGTATCCAATCCGCTTAGCAGATGATAATCTGCAATACTCCTCGCCGAACCGTGTCCCATCCCGTCCTCAAGTGAAATAACGATCGCCGGACGGTAAAGCTTTTCCGCAATCTTCGAAGCCGCTAAGCCAATTACGCCCCGATGCCATCCTTCGCCCGAAACGACGATAAAGTTCTTCTTCGTCGCATCTTTTGTCGCTGCAAGCGCAAGTTCGGTGATTTCCTTTTGAACTTTTTGGCGTTCTAAGTTTCTGCTGTTCAAATATTCTGCCAGACGCCTTGCTTCTTCAAAATCTTTCGTTTCCAAAAGTTCAACGACGTGCTTTGCCGCATCCATTCGTCCCGCGGCGTTGATCCTTGGTGCAATTCTAAAACCTATATGATAACTGGTCATTTCAGCACGGCAGTCCGAGACTTCCATTAGCGCTTTTAGTCCATAATTTCGGGCCTGCGGCAGTTCCTTTAAGCCGATAGCGACAATTGCCCGGTTTTCACCTGTAAGTTTCATCACATCGGCGATCGTTCCGATAGCGACGACCTTTAGAAAATGAGGGACAAGGTGCTCCTTTCCGCGCTCTCGAAGTAATGCGTGAGCAAGTTTGAACGCGACTCCGACTCCTGCTAGATGTTTGTCGGGATACTCACATCCCCGTTGGTTTGGGTTGATAACGGAATACGCGTCAGGATTTCCTTTTTCTTTCGCAAGATGGTGATCGGTAACGATAAAATCGATACCATTTTCCTTCGCCCACGCAACGGGCTCAAACGAAGTGATCCCACAATCAACGCTGATGACAACCTTGAAACCGTTTTCTTTGGCCTTTTCGAGTTCGGGAATGTTTATTCCGTAGCCTTCCCTAAAACGATGAGGCACGTGGTACCCGGTTTCACCGCCAAGGATTTCGAGGGCCTTTCTTAAAACAACCGTCCCAGTGGTTCCATCAGCATCGTAATCGCCCCAAACAAGAATCTTTTCCCCCTTGTCAATCGCTTCCAAAATACGCTTGACCGAGGTTTTCATTCCCTTGAGCAGATAAGGATCATACAAGTGTTCGTATTTTGGGTTGAGGAACTTATATGCAGACTCCTCTGTCTCGTAACCTCGTGCAATGAGAAGCGATGCGATCAACGGTGAAACGCCCAACGCGTGTGCGAGCGTTTCGGATTTAATTGGATCGTGTTCCTTTATAGTCCAACGTTTCATACACCCAACAATTGTTTTGATAGACCCGAAGCAAGCTTTAATTCACATGCGGATCGATCAAACCTTGCCAAAGAAGAATTAGAATAGCGAGACCTAAGATAATCCTATAAATGATAAAAACAGCAGTTGAATGGCGCCTTAGATAGGAAAGCAAAAACCAGATCGCCAAATAACCGACGATTCCGGAAACCAAGGTGCCAACGATAAGCGGAACCCAACTATCTTCCGGCAAAATGTGCCAGGCTTGATAAAGCTCAAGTAATCCGCTTGCCATGATCGCGGGAATCATTAACAAAAATGAAAATCGCGCAGCGGCTTCTCGCTTCAACCCGGAAAATAAACCGCCCATAATCGTCGAACCGGAACGGCTAGCCCCAGGCAGCAAAGCGAGCACCTGTGAAAGACCGACCAATACGGCGTCGAACAACCCGATTTCCTTAACTTCCTTTCGCTGCCTTCCGACCATTTCTGCGAGCCCCAGCAATAACGCAACGGCGATCAGCATTATTGCGATCAACCATAGGTTCTTTGTAAACGCACCTTCGATTTGATGTTTGAACGCCAAGCCAACCACCGCGACCGGAATGGATCCCAAAACGATCATCCAGCCAAGCCACGTTTCATCGGACATCCAGATCGGACGGATTCCGCCGGTGCCGGAAAATCTATTCCTCCGTCCCGAAAGAAAGGCGACATGATCACGAATAAAGGCTACCGAAATATTCCAGATATCCGATGCAAAATAAATAAACACGGCGGCAAGTGTGCCGAGTTGGATCACAGCCATGGTCGCCGTGATTTGCTCGGGGTTTCCGTTATACAAATTGGTAAATCGACTCACAAAAACAAGGTGCCCGGTTGAGCTGATCGGAATAAATTCCGTCAAACCCTGGACGACCCCAAGGATTATTGCCTGTATAAGATCCATAAGCTAAAGGGATGGTAGATCGGAGAGAATACATCTTAAACGGTTTAAATTTTCTAATTTTTAACCGTTTTCGTCAAAGACATGTTGGCATTATTCGCGATAGCGCACCCCGCCCGCAACTCGGTCATAGAGCCACGCTGGCAAAACTCGGCCCAGGCGAACGAAAGTCGCAAGCTGCCATGGAAACGCCGCAAACTTTTTTTTCTTTTCAATCGCCTTCAGAAAGTGCGAGATTGAATCGTCGAGTTCCATTATAAATGGCATCTTGTTCTCCCGCCCCGACGTCAAGGGCGTTTTAATGAATCCGGGTTGTATGATAGTTACGTGAACACCTTTATTTTGAACGTCTAATCTTACGCTCTCAAAAAATGCAGTCATTCCTGCTTTGCTCGCCGAATAAGCAGCCGACCCCGGGAGCCCTCGAAAACCCGCAAGACTTGAAATCGCAACCAAATGGCCGCTCTTCCGTTCCATCATTTCCGGCAATACCGCCGAAACTGAATTGACTGCTCCGAGTAAATTAATATTAATTACCGCGGCGACGGCTTCAGGTTCGAGGTTTCTTGTCTTTTTATTATTTCCCCCGATGCCGGCATTTGCGATCATAATGTCAATCTTTCCAAACTCACGCCGAAGATTTTCTGCGGCAGCAAAAACCCCGTTCTTGTCAGTTACATCGACCGGAAAATAGCTTACAACTCCGCCGGCATTTTCAATATTTTTAGTTATGTCTTTAAGTCGGTCCTCTCGACGAGCAATCAAGCCTAAAATTCCTCCGCGCCTCGAGATCTCAAAAGCCAGTGCTTCACCGATTCCGCTCGATGCACCGGTTAATAGAATTACCTTATCCTTCCAGAAGTTCATAAGCTTGCTAGCAAATTTCGTCGACGTGGGTACGTAGTGCTTTCAATGCGTTTGCTAAATCGTCCTGTCGCAATAATACGTGGTCACGTGAAAATGAAGAAACCGGCAAAATGGAGATTTCGGCCTTGGCGAATATTTCTGCAAGCCGAGCCATAAAACCGACCACGTCAAACGGTAATTCCACGTCGAAACTCAACAGCCGAAACCCGCGTTCGATTCTTGCATCCCGAATTGCGTGCTTTATTGTTTCGAAATCAACCATGTCAAGAACGAGCGTCACTTCCCACTTATCTTTAAAAATCAGAAAGGGTGTCGTCATTCGAGGAGAAAGTTCGGGGTTCTCGAGAAGTCTGATCCATTCTTCACTCGATAATGAGATGATATTGTAAGTTTCGGGAGAGACTTCGACTTTTGACTTCGCCAAAAGTTCTTTCGTTTCGGACAAGGATCATACCTCCAAAATAGTCGGTACGATCATCGGCTTGGTACCGGTTTCCTTTTTAATAAACCTTTTAAGGTGCACCCGAAGGTTTTCTGTAAGCCAGGCTTTATCGCTTAGATCCTGGTATGTCATCGCTTCGATTGCGTTTGCGACGGATTCCCTCGCATTCGATAAGATGCCGTTCAACGGATCTATTCCAGAAACACCTTGTATATTAATAACGGGCTCAGAAACCATCTTTTTCGTCTTTTCGTCAAGCATAACAAACAACGAAACCATCCCGCTGTAGGCAAGTTTTTTACGTTCTTTGACCGTCTCAAAGTCGATCTCATTCATTCCAAAGCCATCAATAAATGTTTTGCCGACCGGCCTATGTTCAACAACCCTCGCCGAATTCTCAGTTAGCTCCAAAACGTCGCCATTTTCGATCAAGATTACATCCTTATCAGCATAGCCAAGATGATTTTTTACAAATTCCTTATGCCGAAAAAGCATTCTATATTCCCCGTGAATCGGTACTACATACTTTGGTCTTGCTGTTTCGATCATTAACCGCATATCTTCCTGAGCGGCGTGACCGGAAACGTGTATCAGACGCCGTTTCTCTTCGATGATATTTCCGCCCTTTCGATATATCGCTCCGATCATTTTCGAAATACGCTTTTCGTTTCCGGGGATGATCCGTGCGGAAAGAATAACCGTATCGCCTTCCTCGACCGAAAGACCCTTAAAACTCTGTGTTGCTAGATTCCACATCACAGCTCGCTCCTCGCCTTGGGAACCCGTGACAAGATAGACGACTTCGTCATCGTTTGATTTCCGTGCGTCTTCCAGAGGGATTTTGGTGTCGGGCGGGATATCCATCAGATCGAGTTGTTCGCCGAGGTCGATATTTTTCATCATAGACCGACCGAGAACACAAACTTTCCTTCCGAATGCGTGCGCAATATCAAAAACGATTTGCAGGCGATGAAACGAAGATGAAAATGTTGTGACAATAATTCTTCCTTTTGCTGTATCGAAAATTTCTTCAAATGCGGGGATGACATCTTGCTCCGAAGGGGTCCTGCCAGGAACTGTCGCATTTGTCGAATCACCCAGTAGCGCAAGTACACCTTCATCGCCGATTCGCCCCAAGGTTTTCAGGTCGTATGGCGCACCGATAACGGGTGAATCGTCCATTTTATAATCGCCCGTGTGGATAATAGTTCCAACCGGTGTCGTAATCGCAAGGGAAAAACAATCGACAAGTGAATGCGAAGCGTGGATAAATTCGACCTTAAAATTCCCGATCTCAACCACATCGTTTGGTTCCACCCGATGCATCAGCACGTCATCGAGCATTTCGTGTTCTCGGAATTTTTCCTCAATAAATGCAAGCGTCAAACGCGAGCCATAAACCGGCAGGTTGAATCTTTTTAGGAAATATGGAGTTGAGCCAATGTGATCTTCGTGTCCGTGGGTCAGGAAAAGCGCAGTCAGATCGTCGCGGTAGTCTTCGAGGAAGTCGAAGTCAGGCACCGAAATATCCACCCCGTAAGGGGTTTCTTCGGGAAAACCCATTCCCGCATCAACGACGATCATTTCATCGCCGTAACGAATTCCCATACAGTTCATACCGAATTCGCCGATTCCACCGAGAGGTATTATTTCAATTTTATTCACTATAATGACTTACAGTTAGACGTAATATTAAACAACGCTCACAAGGGAAAGCGTAATTGGCTATTCTATGTCGCTTTGTATTAGAAGTAAAACGACATCACGATAGCCGGATTTCTGACCGAACAGGCGCGGACACCGTTTTTAATCAACTATCGAAATTTAATCAACTATCGAATTTTCCGAAGAAAATACTCCATGAGTATAATCCATTCGTCCCGGGTAACGGATTCTGCGCGCCGACGCGGATCTATCCCTGTTCTTGTAAAAAGCGCATTGAGCGCCTCTCTATCGCCGATCAGTTCTGCGATCTTGCCGCTTGCATTTTTAAGATTATTTTGGAGCGTCTTGCGTTTTTGAGCGAACGCAACACTGATTAATTCACGAAAAAGATCTTCTTCCGTTTTAGAAGAGAGAAAACTCTTTTTCGGACGCAAACGAATAACCGCACTTGTAACCTTGGGCACGGGTTTAAATGATCTCGGCGAGACCTCAAAAAGGTTCTCGGTGTTGAAATAATTCTCGATCAGCACTGTTAAGAAGCCTCGCTGCTTGGTTCCCGGTTCTGCCGTGATTCGTTCTGTTACCTCTTTCTGAAGCATAAAAACCAACTCCGAAAATGAAGTGCGATATTGGATGAGATGTTGAAGAATGGCGGTCGAAATGTAATAGGGAAGATTTGCAACAAGTTTTGTTTTCCGCGCAGTACTTTGAATTGCCGTGAGGGCTCCAAAATCAACTTCAAGCGCGTCCTTTTCCACAAGGAAAAAGTTTTCATCATCGGAAAAACTTTCCCGAAGCAACGGCGCGAGTTCCCGATCAATCTCGATCGCAATAACCTTCCCCGACAGATTGACTAGCTTTTGTGTTAACGCGCCACGCCCGGGACCAATTTCTATGATCGTCTCGTCAGACTTCGGGTCAAGCGCAGAAATGATTTTATTAATGCAACTTTGGTCGACAAGAAAATTCTGACCTAGAGATTTTTTCGCGTACAACCTGCGCGATACTTTGGTTGGCGGTCTATTTTTTGAGTTTTTTACCAATTCGGATATCCCGTAATTTCCAAATCCTTTCCTCGCGGAGTATTTTCGACGTTCTCAAGGTGCATCGCGCTCGATAATTGTTGGGCGCCCTGGCCGCCAATTGCGCTCGTCGCATCTCTGCCGCCAATAACGATGGGGGCGATGAAAAAGGAAATCTTGTCGATCAGCGCCGCATCAAAAAAGGCCCCTGCAATTTCTGCACCACCCTCAACAAGCACGCTTTGTACTTCACGTCTGCCGAGTTCGCTTAATACACCCGCAAGGTTTCGTCCACCCTCGGCAATCCGGAGAATTTCAAGTCCTTCACCCTCAAGCCTTTCGATCTTATCCGAATCGTCAGTATCGGTAAAAATGAGAGTAGGAAAATCTTTTGCAGTTAAAACGAGTTGAGAATTTGGAGAAATTTTTAACGAATTATCCAAAACTACCCGAACGAGCTTTCGATGCCTCACCTTCCCGCTTCGATCGGTAAGCCCTGGATTGTCGACGACTGCGGTCCCCGCACCGATTAAAACTGCATCATACTCCTGTCGGAGCGCCTGTACCTGTTCTCTCGATTCTTCGCCTGTGATCCATTTCGAATCGCCGGTACGTGTGGCTATTCTGCCATCCAACGATACTGCCATCTTCAGATGCACAAACGGGCGGCCGTATTTATGCCAATGAATAAATTTTTCGTTAAGTTTTTCTGCCTCGGCTTTGAGAATCCCGGTTACAACCTCGATACCGGCTTCACGGAGGACGTCAAATCCTTTTCCCGAAACCTCCGGATTAGGATCTTCGATCGGAACAACGACTCGTGCTATGCCCGCGCTTATTAGTGCTTCGGTGCAAGGCGGTGTACGCCCCTGATGGGAATGGGGTTCCAGTGAGATATACGCAGTTCCTCCCTTCCCCCTGTCACCCGCTTGGTTCAGAGCAATAACTTCGGCGTGCGTTACATCTTTATAAAGGTATGTGCCTTCCCCGACGACATCGCCGGTCTTTGAAACAACAATACAACCCACCGTCGGGCTTGGCGAAACTTGTCCGACACCCCTCGCCGCAAGTTCGAGCGCGCGTTTGCTCATTTCGAGATCGAATTGTGAAATTTCTTGGGTCAATTAATTAAACAAACCATTTACATAAGCTTCCGCATTAAAAACCATCAGGTCATCAACACCTTCACCGATCCCAACGTATCGAATCGGCAGGCTTAATTCCTTCGAAATTGCGACCGCGATCCCGCCCTTTGCCGTACCGTCAAGCTTCGTTAACGCGATTCCCGTAACATCTGCCGTTTTCATGAATTGTCTCGCTTGTTCAAGTCCGTTTTGGCCCGTTACCGCATCGATGACCAAAAGAGTTTCGTGTGGCGCACCTTCTACTTCGCGTTCGGCAATTCGCTTCATTTTTTCCAGTTCAGCCATTAGATTCGATTTGTTGTGCAGCCTCCCGGCAGTATCGACTATCAAAACATCTATCTCGCGTGCCTTTGCCGATTTCAGGGCGTCAAACAAAACCGCCGCAGGATCGGTGCCCTGCTTTTGCTGAATTAATGGAACTCCCGCACGTTCAGACCAAATTTCAAGTTGTTCGGATGCGGCTGCCCGAAAAGTATCTGCCGCGCATATCATAACCTGATTACCCTCATTTTTTATTCGGCGGGCGAGCTTGCCGATCGTCGTGGTTT
>JBGTGX010000030.1:0-7971 GCA_041746475.1 Pyrinomonadaceae bacterium
AGAGTTTTTGGTAATCATGGGCGCGCTCATTAGGGGCGTCGCTTGCTGTTGGCACAACAACAATGCGGGCTTTCACGCCTCCCGCCAATTCGACCATTTCACGAAAAATTTCGGAGTGGAGCGACATTTCTTCATTACCGCCAATGGGAATTAAAAATCGAGACATGAGTCGAGATTCCAGTCTTTGTTTGTTCTGACTGCCAGCATCATTTTCCATCGTATTTACTTTGAATGTTTTACTGTGAAGATATTGCTGTACTATTGAACCATACTATATTACATTCACTGTCATGCCAAAAGACATCCCCTCACGCTGCAAACCTATGCTCGTTTGCCATGCGGGCTCTGCTTCCAGTCCAGCATATTCAGACACAACAAAGCACGCTTGCGTTGCCGGCCTTGATGCCATTGCACAAAATAGCAACGCGCTTGATGGAGTAATTGCGGCAACTCAGGTGCTCGAGGATGACGAGCGTTTCAATGCTGGAACAGGATCGAACATGCGCCTTGACGGCAGTATTCAGATGGATGCCTCATGTATGACAAGTAATGGTGATTTTGCCGCTATCGCCGCCGTTGAAAATGTAAAAAATCCTGTCGCGGTGGCCAGACAAGTCCTGAGTACTCCGCACATTTTACTTGTGGCAGACGGAGCCACTGCTTTTGCCCGTGCTCACGGCTTTGAGGATTATGATCCGGCAACGCCGGGCGCTCAGGAACGTCGGCGCAAAATTATAAAAACCTCCGGGCATCAGGTCGGAGAATGGTCACGTGCCGCGCTTGAAAAATCATGGAACTACGAAACTCCGCTGCGCGAAATACTGGGGTCCGATACTGTGGGCAGTGTCGCATGGGATGGGCAAAGGTTTGCCGCTGCGCTTAGCTCCGGCGGAATAACAGCAATGTTGCGCGGCCGTGTCGGAGATGTACCGTTACCCGGATGCGGCCTCTTTGCAGGGGAGCATGGCGCTATCGCAGCAACCGGCGATGGAGAATATATCGTCAGATCTATGCTGGCTTACCGCGCTTATCTTGAGCTTGAAGCGGGCGGGAGCCCTGAGCAAATTGTGGCATGGGCTTTGGATCAACTCGAACACGACGTAGACGTTGGAATTATAGTCATCAATCAAACAAGTTTTGCCGGAGGTGCGCGGCACGGCATGGCTTGGCATGGACAGGGTCCAGAATAATCATGGAAATTTTAGAACACCGCGCCCTTAGAGGGCCTAATCGTTACAGCCGTCATCAGGCTATCTTTATGCTTCTGGATATAGGCGCATTCGAAGAACGGCCCTCCGATACCATTGATGGTTTTACAGATCGGTTAATTAACCTGGTTCCTACACTCGAAAGCCACGGCTGCTCAATTGGCGGGGACGGCGGGTTTATAACACGCTTACGGAGTGGAACATGGATGGGTCATATTGTTGAGCATATTGCTCTTGAAATGCAGTGCCTTGCGGGAATGGAAGTTGGATATGGCAAAACATTCGACACATCTGCGCATGGAATTTATAAAGTAGTCTACCGCTATCGCGCTGAATCAGCGGGTCTACTCGCCGGGCTGGAAGCTGTTGCACTGGTGGAGGCCGTCGCAAAAAATCATGACTTTGATATCGATAAGGTTATTGCGCGCCTTAACGTCCTGCGCGAAAATGATTTTCTTGGTCCCTCCACGAGCAGCATTGTGGAGGAAGCAAAGAGCAGAGGAATTCCGGCTCTGCGGCTCAATAATGTTAGTCTCGTTCAGCTTGGATATGGAATCAAACAGCGCCGCATTCAAGCCACGATGACCGATAGGACCAGCGCGCTTTCCGTCGAAATAGCCGATGAGAAATTCAGAACCAAAGAGCTCCTTCGGCGCGCAGGGATTCCGACGCCTGAGGGTGCTATCACTGAAACCTTTGAGGACGCTTTAAATATTGCAAATAAGATAGGCTACCCCGTTGCGGTTAAACCTGAGATCGGCAACCATGGCAGGGGAATTACCGCCCGCGTCTTAAACAAGAAAGAGCTTGAAACAGCATTTACCTCGGCACTCAGAATTAATGATTCGGTCATCGTCGAAAAGAGCTTGAGCGGAAAAGATTTTCGCGTGCTCGTAATTGACGGTAAATTGGTCGCTGCCGCACTTCGTGAACCGGCTTTTGTCGTGGGTGATGGAAAATCTTCTATTGCGGAGCTTATCGAAAAGATCAACGACGACCCGCGCAGAGGAATCGGTCACGAAAAAATGCTGACCGCAATCACGATTGACCACATGACAGAACGATTGATTTCGTTTAGTGGTTACAAGCTTATTGACATCCTGCCGCCCACGGAAAAACTTTATCTTAAATCCACAGCCAATATCAGCACGGGCGGTACCGCGCGTGACGTGACGGATGAGGTCCATCAGTATGTCCGGCTGATGTGTGAACGCATTGCGCGCATTGTTGGCATGGACTGTATGGGAATTGATATTGTCGCCGACGGGCTTGACCAGCCATTGAACCGAAGCAATTCCGGAATTGTAGAAGTAAATGCCGCGCCGGGATTTCGAATGCATCTGGAACCCAGCGAAGGAAAACCACGTAATGTCGCAAAACCTTTTGTAGAAATGTTGTTTCCACAAGGCATAAATTTTGATGTGCCTATTGTCGCCGTGACCGGCACCAATGGCAAAACCACAACCGCTAAACTTATTGCCCATGCTCTCAAATACAGCGGAAAAATGGTCGGGTTTGCAGGCACAACCGGTGTTGAAATCAACGGTATTGAAATTGTTTCCGGTGATTATAGCGGGCCGGAAGGTGCGGGCATTGTCCTGCGTGAACCGACAGTCGATCATGCCGTGTTAGAGGTTGCGCGCGGCGGTATCATTCGACGAGGATTGGCTTTCGATAGCTGCACTATCGGTGTTTTGCTCAATGTGGACGAAGACCATATCGGGATGGATGGCGTGGAAGATCTTGAAGAGCTTTCGCTCGTCAAATCTACTGTTATTGAAGTTGTAAGCGACACTGGCGTCTCGGTCCTCAACGCTGACGACCCTACCGTTGTAGGACTTCAAGAAAGGGCCGGTGGCCAGATCATCTTTTTCTCCATGAATCCGAAGAGCAAAATCATCAAACAGCATCTGGCTGCCGGAGGAGCCGCTATTATTTTCAAAGATGGTAATGTCATCATTGAATCCGCTCAACCCTCTGTTCATATTATCTCTGCGATTGAAGCACCAATTACTTTTGGCGGTGTGGCGACATTCAATATTGCCAATATTCTTGCAGCAGTAGCAGCGCTGCATAGCTTAGAGATTCCGGTTGATATGATCCGAACAGGCATCAGCACTTTTCACCCGAGCGCCACTCAAAATCCGGGTCGCATGAATCTTATCGATTTTATAACCTTCAAGGTGATCATCGATTACGGACATAATGTCTCCGCAATTAAGGCTCTGGGGAGCACGCTGCCGCACATTACCAAAGGACGAAAGATCGTCGTTGCCCATGGGACTGGAAACCGTCTGGATGAGGATATTAAAGAATTTGGCGCCGCGCTCGCTAGTGTTTATGACCACCTCATTATAGCGGATCCTGACCCGCGCGGGCGCAAGCCCGGGGAAACCATGGATCTTGTCCTCGCAGGTGCTGTCGGAAATGGGCTTGAGAAAGATGAAATCGAAATCGTCAATGATCTCTTTAAGGCGGTTGATCGCGCTTTTTTAATTGTACAGTCAGGCGATCTGATCGTTGTCCAAGTTGACGAGGTCGCGCCCATGCTCAAGCATGTAATGGACCATTTTGAGCGCATTGTGGGCACGCCTGATATTCCATTGCCTTTGGTGGGTTAGAAGTAAAAAAGCTAACATTTACGGATTAAGGATCATCACTTGTTTATTGACTAATTTTGTTGTGGTGAACCAAAAGAAACCTCAATTGGAGATTTTATTTTTAGGCGCTTGCTCAACCACCTAAGAAACGTTTTAACGAGACGAGAGAAGTTTTCAACGCGGCATTATTGATATGATCAATACCTCAGGACGCCTCAAAGACCAACGCACACAAAGTCTTTTTTCCGCCAAGCTCCTTTTCTAAGGCCGCTGAAAGCGACACGCAAACTTCGTCGGGGTTCCCGCCCCTGTTCAAAATCTCGTCATAAAGCGGATTTCCAAAAACCAAACCATTGGCGAATTGCGATGCCGAGGGAATCGCAGACTCGAGTGATAAGTATTCGTTAGACACCTCGCTGAATTGTGCATCCGCGAGCGATCTCATGATTTCATCTCGATCGTGATATGAAACGGCGCCCGATAAAACGTTGGGGGATCTTTGGGGAAAAACTTTGCCACTTCGTTTTGTGTGATTTGCCCGAACAAATTCTCTGTCAAGGAATCCCAGGTACTGAAAATGTATGACCCGCCCGGTTTGAGCACGCGACGGACCTCGGCATTTGACCTTCCCTTGTCAGGAAAAAACATTATGCCAAACTGGCAAACGACAACATCAAAAATCTCATCGTCAACTTCAATATCGTTTGCATCGATCAGTTTAAATTCCACACGCTCACCGATTTCAAATTTCGTTTTGGCCACATCGAGCATCGGTTGAATCAGGTCTGACGCGATAAGGCTGCAGCTGTCCGGCAAAAGGTTCTATTTGATTTCGTTCCGTAAAATTCATTCAACTAAAAACATTTCATTTCATTAGTGTACGCATAATGTTAAACGGAATCGGCTGAACGTGAATTCGTAATTTAGGATAATAGCGGCAATAATAAGTGATTAGGAAAACCCATCTTAAACCACGTAATGGATGTCTGAAATTTTTTGTCAGAATGCGGGTTTTATGGCGTACCAAAGGTCTGGTTTACAGTCGGTTTCTTATGTGATAATTTCGCGGCTATAGAGTTGTTGACGCCCTGTCAATAACTCTTGTTCATAATCTCAAAAGGGTCATGGACTGAAAGGCGTTGTAGTGGGAGACAGCGTCTTTCTTAATTTTAAATACAAAAAAGAGTTGGGATCACTTCCGTACGCTTTTTGGTGTCGAATCGTTAATATTGATCTAGCTATCGACGCTTTTTTCATAAAATTTTCGAAAGACTCATCATAAAGATAATTCTCAACATATCAAAATGTTTGGCCACCCTTTCTGGATCTGCAATTCTTCTCTTCAAAGGCTTACTTAATTCCCAAAAACGTTTTCGCATTGAAGTAGAGAATTTTCTTCTTGTCTTCCGGCGTCAAATACTTCAGCGAGTTCAGATACCCGATCGCTTTTGTCGTCGATCCGGGCCAGTCCATCTGGTCTGTACCGAACATTACGCGGTCGAGGAGCCTTGCATTTTTGGCTTGTTTAAGAAACCGGACAGCATAATCTTGCACGATCGGATCAACCCACAAGAGCACCCCGAGATCGACGTAGAGATTCCTGTAAAGCGCCATCATCCTAAGGGCATGTTCAAAAAACACCTCACCCGCGTGCATCAGATAGACCTTGAGTTTTGGGTATTTGACGAGGACATCCTCGATCAGGAAAGGATCGCCAAAGGATATCCTGAACTTCGGGCAGCAGTTGAAGGGCGTCATCGCTGGGCCGCCGCCGGTATGATACGCGACCGGGATCCCGTAGCGCTCGCACATCTCTAAATATGGTGCATAAACCGGGTCATTAAGTGTCGTACCCTTGTAAACCGCCGTAATCTCTCCAAAGACCTTGATCTTGCCTGCCTTTACAAGATTTTCGAACTCGGCAATAGGGATAAGTTCATCCTCATCCATGTAACCGGGAATAAACCGAGGGTCGGCCTTAGTGTAAACCTCGAGGCTTTCGATTGAACCGCTGACGACGGCGTATTCGACTCTATTCTCGTTCATCGCCTCGATCGTCTTTTTGAGATGTTCATCGGCCGTTTTTGGCGAAACAAGACCCGTCGGGCCCGGGCGACCGCCTCGGTACTTGGAATCGGTAACACTGTGAAGATGAACATCGATGACCTGGGCGTTGGCGAGAACAAAGCCCGACAAGATTACAATGATCGCAAAGGTCTTATTTAGCATATTTCCGATTCTACTATAAATCCCAAAAGATCTAAGCATGATTCCAGAAAGGTTGAATCGAAAGTATCAGGTGTGATCTTGGTGTGACTAAGGAAGTAGTAAGACATTTCAGTCTCTAAGTTATTGATTTTATTGGTGGAGCCGAGGGGGATCGAACCCCTGACCTCATGACTGCCAGTTGTATTCATAGGTTTTTCACGGAATACCACTGAGTGTCATAGCCTTATATTCAGGGGCTTCAATCACTTGGTTGGTTACTCTGTAACACTCCAGATATGCAGAGGGTCGCTACATTTTTCGCTACACATCCTGGTCATTTATTTTGGCACGATAGCCGAGTGTTCTTTTTCGTTCTCGTCTAGCTGTTGCTCTGAAAAGGCTTCTAAGCTAACCGAGTCACAATCCTTTGAAATCGCATCAGGTAATTATGGTTAGGCTCTAGTATATCTGACCCGAAACCAATTCTACGTATAGTTGACTGATGTCTGTTCTCCAGAAATAGCGAAGAATTAAAGGGGAATTGAACTGTAGTTGGAAGACTTTGGCGATGCGAATGAACCTGTCGATCTGTCAAATTTGAGTGAGGAATGGTAAATAGCGAACCCAGCCAGTGCAGGCTCACACCTGCCGGTCAAAGTAAAACAACGATGTTAAGAACCGAAATCTACAAGGAACTATCGAGTTAATATTTGGTGGCCCCTGCAAGTTCTAATTAAACCGCGTACTTCCTGCCCCGATTTGCATAATCAACCATTGCACCTAATACAAGATCACACTTTTCTTTGAAAATTCTACGATCGTAAGACTTCGGCAGATTGCCATGGAGAACCTTCTCAACAACGCTGTTCACTCTTTTCTTCGACTGGCTATCAAGATGCCAATCTTGAACTAAAACTCGCGGCTTCTCTTCTCTAAGACGGTGCAATAGTGATTTGGCGGCGAGTTTTACTTTCTGTTCTTCGTCTTTAGTCATTTTCTCCTTTTTTAAAAGATCAAATAATTCGAGCTCGTCTTCCGTCAAGCCTTCGCGAACGTGGCGTTCTACTTCCTCTTTTATTTCCTCATCGAAATCCACCAGTTCCTGATAATAGTTTTCGGTTGCCGAACCTCCGGCGTTGTATCGTTCGATTATTTGTTGAAGTCTTTGGGCAAAATCGGCGCGTGTTGAATTTTGCCTCAGCATAAGTTCGATTTTACGTTCAATGAAACCTCGAAGATCTGCTATTTCGATATTTTTGTAATGCGATTTTTCAAAGTCTTTTTTGAGTGCTTCAAAATCAATCTTACTCAAATCCCAGACCTGTCCTCTTTTGATAATTTGGAGTTCCGGCTTGAATTCGTTTGATTTGAAATTGTCGGCATTATCAACGACGACACTTTCATCTAAAAGTTCACCGATCTTTTTGCTGATTGAGGAAATGTCTTTTTGTTCGATGATGCTTTCGATCACGCCGCGTAAGTATTGGAAGGCGGCGACTAGCTTTGCCGCCTTTGTCGAGGATAATGAAAAAAACAGGCCGATGCTCCAGGAACTAAACAAAAATTGGATGTTGATGCAAAACGAACTGGCGACGCTTTCCACCAATTCAGAACATCTCGTCAGCCCAAAAAGTTCTCACCGGTTTAACCGGGAGAATCCGAAATTGATCGCCTACTCGATCTTGATGCTGGTCAAAAGGATCAATTGAGGAACGGCGGAAAACTAGAATTTGAAAAATTTAAAATGGGGTAAAAATGGTCTGCGATTGGAAGCGAAAGTATAGTGTATCGCGATACCTTGATAAAAAAGACATCGGCTGAAACAAAATGGCCCATTCGAGAAGAGAAAGCTCAGGTTTCCTCCCGACTATCGGTTTCCTTCAAGCTTTTTTATCTGCTCCGACGCATTTATATTTGCGGGATCTAACTCTAAAGATCTTCTATAATATTTGATC
>JBGTGX010000031.1:0-13713 GCA_041746475.1 Pyrinomonadaceae bacterium
GGCGTCAAAGTAAGAGAATGCAGTATCAAACGCCATTGATGGAATGCTTTTGATATTCGAAGCAAGCGAAAATAAAACGTAGTCAGGCTTTGCGTCCAAGACGGTCTGCGCAAGTTTTGGATCGAGGAGCAAATTTTTAAGAGACTTATTCTCAGTAAATATCGCGCGAAAATCTTCTAAAAGCGAGGCCCGTATGATACAGCCTCCGCGCCAAATCTTTGCGATCTCTGCCATATTCAGCTCATACCCTTTTTCCGCCGAAGCCTCCTGCAAAAGAGCAAATCCTTGCGCGTAAGCAATTATAAACGCTCCAGATAAAATATTTTTCAGCTCTTCCAGCGTCAAACCCTCGACAGTTTCGCGAAACGCCTCGTCCTTTTCTTCAGACGTCTCTTCGCTCCCAACGGAGCTTAGGTCTTTTCGCAAATCTCTGAGTGCCGAGATCTGCCGCATCGTGACAGCCGAATCGATCGTCGGAATCGGGATCCCCATTTCAAGTGCGACTTCAGATGTCCAACGCCCCGTTCCTTTTTGTCCTGCCGTATCGAGGATTCTTTCCACTAGAAAATCTTCGGATTTCTCATCTTTTTTCTTAAGAATTTTTGCCGTGATCTCAACAAGAAATGAATTGAGCTCGGCATTGTCCCAGCTCTCGAATGCCTTGCTCATCTCCTCATTATTCAACTCAAGGCAACGTTTCATCACGTCGTAAGTTTCGCAAATGAGCTGCATCAGCGCATATTCAATGCCATTGTGGACCATTTTTACGAAATGTCCGGCTGAAGATTTCCCAACGTGTGCCGCGCATGGCTCGCCATCGACCTTCGCGGAAACGGCCTCAAGAATAGGTTTGACGCGGGTATACGTTTCCTCTTTTCCGCCGATCATTATTGAAGGTCCGCGTCTGGCACCTTCCGCACCACCCGATACGCCAACGCCTAGAAATTCAAATCCTTTTTCGTTCAAATCCCTTTCGCGGCGCTCGGTATCGGGAAAATGTGAGTTTCCGCCGTCAATTATCAGATCTCCTTTTTCCAGATGCGGTTTAAGATCATCGATCACCGAATCAACAATTTTTCCCGCCGGAACAAGGAGCATAATGTTTCTCGGTGTTTCGAGCGCGGCAAGAAATTCCGGAAGCGTTTTCACACCTTCAACATCGAAGTCTCTGCCTTCGTCATTTAGTGCAGCAATCTTTTTGCCATCAAGATCATATCCGACACACGGAAATCCATTGTCTGCTACGTTGAGCAGGAAATTTCTGCCCATTACACCAAGCCCTATCATTCCAAATTTCGCTTTTGACATATTCATATAATAAACCATAAACCAATATTTTCTCTTGGTTGGGCAAAAATTTATTCCGTGTCTGAAAGTTGAAAAAAAGGCGAATCGACAACGAAATTAATAAAGGCAACGGAATTATCAATCGAAATATTAAAACGTGGCGGAAATTTTGCAAAGCCACTTTTTGAAGCAAATTTAATAAATGAAATTATTTTCAATATTCATCCGGTTTTGCTCGGTTCCGGAATTCCGATTTTTTATCAGGTGGAACGACAAATCAATTTTAAATTAATCGAATGTAGGCCGTTTAAGAACGGTTGTGTTTATGTTTTGCACCAAATCAAACATTGAGAAAAAAATACCAAGTTTACTAGATTTTCTCCCAGATCTCCGCAGCCTCCAATCCTTTTCGCCAACCCTCATCAGTTTTCGTGAGCTAAACGCGAATTTTAGCCAAAGCAATGCTCCTGAATAATCCTACGGCAATAGGACCAGCAACATTATACTGATCGGCTCGATCGGCCGAAAAGTTCTCTGGAATTTTTCAGAAACCAATATCTAACAGAACCGACAAAATATGACGGCTTATTTGTAAATTAGCTTGGAAACGTACCATAATAACTGGCAAATTTCCATTTTATGGAGGGGTGACCCAAATGCCTTTACGTTAAAGCCATATGAAAAGATTACATGATGAGATCCGCCCGACAACCTTTATAAAAGCGGAGAAACTATCCACTTTTTTAGGCGTAGATCTGACGATCGCTTCAGAAACTTTTCAACACACGGGAAGTTTTAAGTTTCGCGCCGCCTTCAACGTCGCATTAAACGTTGAAAACGATCACATCGTCGCAGCCTCCTCGGGCAATTTTGGACAAGCTCTTGCCTTTTCCTGCAAACTTCTGGGTAAGAAATGTCACGTCGTTATGCCGCAGACTTCAGCAAGAGTGAAGGTTGAAGCTGTAAAAAATTACGGTGCGGTAGCTGACCTAATTGACGTAAAGCTAACCGGACGTGAAGAAAGAGTTAAGCAATTGATGGACGAATTTCCCGATGCGTATCGTGCGAGCGCATACGATGACCCGCTTGTCATCGAAGGAAATTCGACTCTCGGCGATGAGATTGCCGCTTACAACGAAGAGTTTGATTTTGTAATCGTGCCCGTCGGGGGCGGCGGTTTGATATCAGGAATTTCAAAAGGCCTTTGCCATAACGGAGACTCGGCAAAGCTTATCGGGGCGGAGCCTACGCTCGCAAATGATGCTTTCCTATCACTAAGAAAAGGCAAGATCGTAAGAAACGAATCTGAACCGATGACCGTGGCGGATGGAGCACGGACGGTTTCATTGGGTACTCACAATTGGGAAATAATTAAGGACGGAGTGGCCGAGATCGTAGAAGTGGCCGAGGAAAACATTAAAGAAGCGTTACGTTTAAATTTCAGCTTAGCGAATTTAAAGGTTGAGCCAACTGCGGCTTTGGGCCTCGGCGCAATACTTGAAAACAAAGGGCAATTTGGCAATGGAAAAGTTTGCGTCGTAGTTAGCGGCGGAAATGTCGATCCGGCGATCTTTAACGCGATTCTCTCGGAGTAGCAATTGTCATTGCTCATTATTTCTTTGTATAAACCCCGTTAAAAGTAACATTTGCGCCGCCGCATTGCCGGTTATCTGAGACGATTAAAAACGGCGCCACCATCTGTATCTGGACTCTACAATCGTATTCATCGGCCCCGCCCAATTTCAATCGGTTGCCGCTAGGTGTTCCGCGTTCGCCTACCTCGCCGATATGAATATTGTCGCCAAAACCCTGCCAAAATGCGTTTCCGCTAACTAAAAGTTCGTTTACACCGGCTGTTCTTATTTTGAGATCATTGCTTCCAAATTTCCAATTTCCCGCCCACGCGTCAATTTTTGGGCGCTGCTCAACGGGTTCGGTCTGCGCAAGATCAATGGTTTTTATCCACCCTACCGTCTCATTTCCTTTCTTCGGTTGAAACCAGGCACAAGAGAATTCACCATAAGTTTTCGCGATGATCACTTCATCCCCGGCAATGACATAAGCACTGTCCCGGCAGTTGTCACCCTCCGGGCATTTGTCGTCGTCTTTGTAGAAATAGCTTCTCGAATTTTTCGTCCCCGTAATTCGGGAAAGACGAAATTCTGTTTTATACCCCGGGAAATGCCCATTCCGGCACCAATTTGGCGGATTCCCATCATCCGGGTTCTCGCCGGTTTGCGCGTGGACGCCAAAAGTCCCAAGTGCAAGTAAGATCAGAGCGGCGGCTCTTACAAATGACATAAAGATCCTAATCAAAGTGCTCTGGAAACAGCACCAAATCTATTGCACTCGTTGGAAATAGTCCTTTACTTCAGGCTTTATCAGCACGATAAATGACCAGATTCCAAACGCAATGCTTACCGGAAAGCAGCAGCTGAGTAATGGTATTGCCGCTAGTATCGATGAAGTTTTTGCCAGGCCGTATTTCTCGCCCTTCATCATCTTAACGCCACCAAAGATAACGACCGGCGCAACGATAACTGCCAACAAACCAAAGACACCGGTTCCAAAGAATCCCAAATAGTAACCAATTTTTTCAGTTTCGCTCGCGAACGGTCGATTCAACTGCCCCATTACCGCCTGGGCAACGATCGAAATAACAAAATACACACCCAAAAGTGCGTTTAGGATTCCCGAAACGATCAAACCAATCGCCGGTATTTTCAGCTTTTCTTCAACGTTATTTGTCATTTTTATTTAATATTTTCCTTCTAAGGTAATCTAAAGCAGTCTGGCTCGAACGCCAGCGTATCAAATATCTGTCGCCCGGCAAATTGATTTTTAGTGAAGCCGCCTGGTCCTTATCTGAATAACCGATAAAGACCGTTCCAACCGGTTTTTCCTTAGTTCCGCCGGTCGGTCCGGCAATTCCCGTAACGGAAATCGCATAGTCGCTCGCTGTATGGTTGCGCATTCCGATGGCCATAGCTTCGGCAGTTTCGGCCGAAACCGCACCGTATTTTATTAATAGATCTTCCGAAACACCCAATGTCCTGATCTTTGCTTCGTTTGAATATGTTACCGCGCCTTCTAAAAAGTACCGCGACGAACCTGCTACTTCAGTCAAACGATGTCCGATCAAACCGCCGGTACAGCTTTCCGCGACGCTCAGCGTTTCTCCTCTCTCTGTAAGCAATTGCCCGACGACCGCTGCCATCGTTTTGCCATCGGTTGAGAAAACAGACATACCGAGTTTGCCGGTGATTTTTTTTGCCAATCCATCGAGAAGCAAATTGACTTCGTCTCTGGACTTCCCTTGCGCTGTCAGATGTACTTCTAGTCCGTTTTTGGTAAAAAGCGTCGCGGTCTGCGGGTTTTTGTATTTTGTATAGATCGGGGCTATCAATTGGTCCATTGCCGATTCGCCCATTCCGGCAACCATGATGGAGCGTCGTTTGACAAAGATCTCGCCAACGGATTCGGATAGTTTTGGCAAAACATAATTTCCAAACATGGGTTCCATTTCACGCGGCGGGCCGGGCAAAACCACCAAATACTTACCGTTTGTTTCGACCGACATTCCAACGGCGGAACCCCATGGGTTTGGAAGAATTTCTGCACCTTCGATCATAAACGCCTGCTGCTTATTTTTCTCAGGCATTTCCTTGCCAACGGAACGAAACTTTTCCCGAAGTTCTTCGAGAAGATCAGGTTGGAAAATAAGTTTTCGATCGATCGCACGTGCGGATATTCTGCGGGTAATATCGTCTTCCGTAGGACCAAGACCGCCTGTTGTAATTACAATTTCTGATCTGCTTACAGCATCCCGGATCGTTTCTTCAAGCCGCAACTCATCGTCACCAACTACGGTCTTAAGTTTGACCTCGATTCCAATATCATTGAGTTTCCCAGTCAGCCAAAGACTGTTAGTATCTGATTTCTCCGGCGTCAGAAGTTCGGAGCCGATGGCAATTATTTCTGCGGTGAGCATAGGAAAGGATTATTGAATATTCTTATCGTAGATATCGTGCAGCACTTCCGTGATCGGTTTGCGGTCTGAGTATAGATCGTCTTCTTTATGTCGCTTTTTCTGCCCGCCTCGATGCACCGGCTTTCGCGTGGCAGTCTGTGAGTTATCGTCCGCAGATATATGAAGTTCATCTTCCGGAACTCTCTTATCAGTGACTGATTTCAGAAGCTCGTGTTCATCCGTAGAATGTGAAAATTGTCGAAAAGTACTGTCACGATTTTCCGCAATTCTCTTTCTTTCGATATTTGATTCGCGAATTTTTTCCCGGCTTTCCTCAAGGAGCACGCTCGAACGATTTTTCCGGAATCTTTCCAACGCTCGAATTGCAGCCGCCATTTTTGGCGCGTCCGTAGGCTCCTGCTCAATTTTTCTTAATGTCCTTACATAGCTTCTTAGATCAACCGACGGATGTACATAGCTCGATTCTCCGGCATTTTCATCTTCAACTACAAAAGACAAGTGTTTTACAGCGCCTTCGTGATTTTCGATCTTGTTATAGAGCGCGCCGAGCGAGAAATAAACCAGCGGAGGTGCACCATGCATAGCGCGTAAGATTCGTTCGCCCTGCGCAATAACTTCCTGAACCTCAAAGCCAAACCATGTCCGCTCATCATCCCTAAGAATCGCGTTCGCAGATAAATAAAATTCAAAAATTTGGCGTACACCATTTTGAGGAGTCGCGGAAAAAGTTTTCCATAAAAAGTAGGCAAAAATCCCAAAGAAAAATATGACGACCATCGGAAATCCGGCGACAAAAAGCATCATCGCTATCACGCCAAACGTTAAGCCGTATTGCGTCTTCTCTTTTATCGAGCTGGTTTTTTTATGCTCCAATTTGTTATTCACTAATTTAACGAGCCGAGCCTTCAATATTCGAAATCAGATTCCTGCTGCACTCCGTCGAAGCGATTTACCTCTTCTGTCCTAGTCGGTTTTGGTTTCATTCGTACTGCCGTCTGCGGTGTCTTTCGCCGCGTTCTTTTTCGCACTAGCCGCCTTACGTTTCGCAGATGCGGTCTTCTTAGCGCCCGTTTTCTTCCTTGTTGAACTTTTCCGCGACGATTTTCCAGATTCTGTTTTAGCTTTTTTTGTTTCGGTTTTTTGATGCTCGGCCGGGCGTTTGGCTTTTTCGTCCGCCTTTTCCATCTTAAACCCAAATCCCGCCATTACATCCATTACCTTGCCAACGGCTTGATAAGGCGAGTTCAACACGTAAGAAAATGTTTCGCCCAAGGCGATCGCTTCAAGCTCAACTAAAGAAGCAATTTTCTTCGGCAATGGCATTTCTTCAAATTCTTTCTTAAACTCTTCTGCTGTATCTTCCACTTTTGGTTCTTCCTTTTTCTTTACGGACATAATTTTTAATTCTCCCGGTTTCTCAATAATTGTTTGACACGCTAAGCGCTCGCCGTTTTTACGCGCGGCGGCAGTCAATTGTTCCATTTCCGTTTTTGTTGGCGGCGAAAGAATTGGCATTCCGTCCGAAACCTTCATCGCGCAGTCGTGCGGCGTTTCCGGGTCAAGACAATCCGTTTCAAATCTAATGCCGAAACGCTTTGCGGCGTCGGCTAAATAGCTACCTGTCGCGACAACGCCCTCAAGTCCCTCTGATTCAAAATTTATTATTACTTCGCCCATTTATATTAGTTGACCGTCGTTTTAACTCTTATTCTCGGCTGCGCACCCGAAGCTGCCCGGTTCCTTCCGCTCGCCACCTTTTGACACTCGCTGCAAACTCCCAGGATCCTCAGTGAATGATGAGTCGGCTTAAAACTAAACTTCTCAGCCATTTCGTCCTGTAGCTCTTCGATTTCGGCGGAGAAAAATTCAATAACTTTCCCGCACTCCGTACAGATCATATGATCATGATGTTCGTGTTCGAAATGATGTTCGTAGTAAGTTCTGCCGTCTCCGAGTCTTACCTCTCTTGCGAGCCCTGCTTCCGTCAAAAGTTTTAGGGTTCGATAAACGGTTGTATGCCCCACATTGGGATCTTGTTTATTAACCAGCCAGTAAAGATCCTCGCTGGCAAGATGCTCTTCGGTCTTTAAAAACACTTCAAGAATCAAATCTCTCTGAGCCGTTCTCCTTAAACCCGATTTCTGAATGTGCTCAAGGAATATCTGTCTCTCTTCTTTAAATTCTTCCGCTTTCTTAGCCATTTTCACGAATATTCAGACAATTTTCCCGAACTGTTAGTAAAAGATATTTTAGCATTAGAGCCCAAAAAAGGTAAGCTTGTTGCCTCAAGAATGTTTTTCATTGCGGTAATCTGGTTCGATATTTTCGTCAAACTCAGATATTTTCGCAAACATTTCTAATATCGTTGAATCCGGCAAACCGCTTCTGCGGGCAAGTGTCAATGATCGTTTTCCCAACATGATATAAATTGCTAATTCTTCGTTTGAGACATTTATTGTAAGCGTTTTTAGATGAGAATCGAGGGTTTGAATATCTCCTCTGGAAAATGTTCCGGTCAAAGCTGCTTGTAACGTTTGCTCCCTCAGGTTGTCTACCGTGCTTTCGATCAAAGGCATCAGTATATCTTTTGAATCTCCCCGCGAAAACCCGCACTTTGAGAGCATTTCCGCGGCGACATCGATCAACGCAACAAAATGCCCGCAGGCCGTTACCGCACTTGCATGGTAGAGCGATTTTTTTTCCGTGGGAATCGAGAATGGCTTTCCGCCTAGATCGCGGACGATCTTTTTCGCAAGTTTTACTGCTTCCGGGTCGCCTTCGATACAAAAATACGCACCCTTAAAGCGTTTTGCACCCAAAATCGGCTCACTTATTGATGTTAGCGGATGGATCGAACCGATCTTGATCCCCTTTTCAGCGAGGCTTTTCAGTACATCGGATGATAGGGAGCCGCTTGTGTGAAAAACATATGAGGCACCGCGATCAAGCGCTTTCGCTAGATCTTGAGCCACCTTCGAAATTTCAGGATCCTGCGTCGTGATAAAAACGATATCTTCTGAAATTTTATCGAATTCAGTTGAATCTAAAAAGGTTGGCGTCGGGTCGAGTCCGGCGAGAACGTTGCCTGATCCGCCATTATTCTTTATAAAGAGGTTTACGATCTTATAGCCCTTTGCCGAGAGAGCAAGGGCGAGCGCAGCACCAACGCGACCAACGCCAATAATCGAAACCGTTTCCATTTTTGAAGTTTAAGATAAATCGAAGAAAGGGCAAAAGAATAAACATGAAATTCCTCATGCCCAAGATCCGTTAATCCGATGTGTCTTTTAAATTTTCAGAAGAATCGGTTCGTTTGGAAGATCGTCAAACCATGCATTGAGACGAGCTCGGAGTTCTTCGGAAGTAAATAGGCCGCCCTCGTCAGGGAAGGAAATATCAATTGAGGTAGATGTGGATTCCGAAAGCATTAAAGTATAAAGAATGCTTAATTGAGTGCTGGAAAAAGCGTCCGGCTTCCCGCTTTTTAGAAGTGAGATCAAGCCATCCGCTTCCTTTTTGATACTTTGATCCTTTTCGTTTTCAAAGAATTCTTCGATTAGTTTTGTCAGAAATTCCCTTATTGTGTTCAATGTTTGCCGATAGCTCCGGCGCCCGATATCAATTGTTTGCGAGAGAAGGTGAGAGAGTTTGGCAAGCTCGCTTATTTTCGTAAGACTAAATGCACATGCACAAAAAGGGTGCATTTTAAGATTCGCTTTTACATCGGAATTGCATTCGAGGTCACGGAAACGTTTTACGATCTTCTGCGCCTTCTGCCAGTGCAGATCTTTAAAAATCGAAAGCTTCGACAAACATTCGAATTCCCACCATTCATCGCTTTTTAGTATCTGGTCAAACTCCTCGCGAAGTTGCTGAGAATTCATTATCGCATTGTGTCGTACGGCGAAGTGCTCCGAAAATTTTTCCTGGAAATTCTCCCATTGATCGTTGAGCTCCCGATTCAATTGGATGCTCGGTGTTTCATAACTTTCATCGATCAGCCTTACCAATTTTGCACGGAAATTCTCGATGCTTTCGTTCTGAGTCGATTCGCAAATGGCAAGGTAAGACCAGATTCGCCGACGTTTATCTGAGCCGTCGATAAAATCCTGTAAAACCCGAAGGTCTTCCTTTCGATCGGCCAATTCCCCAAGCGAATCGGCAAATGCCTCACCGATTCTTTGAAGAGCATCTTCAAGAGAAAGAGAACCATCACGCAATGTCTCAAGAATTCTCGAAATCACTCCGAAACTCTTTTCAACGCGTGTCGAAACGTGCCAGATTTTTGTGTTTAAGATCTCATCCGGCACTTCGTTAAACCGATCCAACACCCCGATTTCCAGCCAGTTTTCACCCCACCCTATTAATGCCTCATTAATTGCTTCGCGGCGGCTTACGGAATCAAATGCTGCCAAATCATCTTGTCCGGTCAATGTGCGCGCCCAAGATGTTAGCTTTTCGTAATCGAAGAGTACATCGGAAGGTTTAGCGATTCCGGCAATGTCTTCCCAGATTATCTTTAAGTCAAGAGAACGATGATTGATCCTGTTGCTTTTGACGGTAACAAATTCTATATGGCGCTGTGCAACGAGCGCGGCAAGCACTAAATGCTGGGCTTCTCTCGATAATCCGTAAGGCTTCCCAAGCAGCTGTTTGTAAACCTCATTGAGCGAGATGTTTTCGTGTTGGCGGCTTTCCACTTGCTCTAAAAGTTTTGCCGCGATCGGAATTTCGGCAAGCTCATCTTTTTCGACTAGAACGTAATGCTCGTCGACAAGTTTTACCAAACCAAGCGGTAATGCACAGGTCTTCGCGAGAGATTGAACTTTGGCTACGTCTACCCTCGCACCGCTAAACAGGTCGTTTACAAGCGTGGACACCTCTTTCATGCCAAGCGCTCGCTCGAAAACCGGATGCTCAGGATACTGCCTGTCAAAGAAAGTGCAGAGCAGATTTGAAACTATGTCGCTCAAAAGCGGCACTCCGACAAGATCCCCGGAGATTTTATATTTTTCGCCGTTAACTCTGAGCGTCGCATCCGAGAAGAATATGCGGTCCCATATTTTTTTGGCTGATACTAAATGGGTATGCCCCGCCGCTCTGACTTGCTCGCCGAATTCATCGCGCAAAGTAGCATCGTTTAATAAAACGAAGAGACGTTTTAACGTATCAACTTCTTCACCGGTTAATGGCGCTGCGTTCCATGAAACCAGGCATCCGTCATTTGCCTTACCTTCTTTCTTGAGTTCGACACCGCAGCTGTTCATGAAGATGCGCGCATCTACACCGCCTGCCGCTTCGGAATCATACGAAAACTCCGAAAGTTCGCCATTCCAGTTCCAAACAAGATTTGCCCGCCGTGTGGCTCCCCGCCAGGTGAGCTCGCATTCCATGGAATCGACGAGTTCGGCGTCTAGCTCGGAGTATAGCGTCCAGTCGCTGAATTTATCTTTCGCGAGCCGCCTCAATACCTTCGGAACTACGTCTTGTGAAATTTGGCGCGCTGCGTCTTCGAGTGCGCTGTTTAGATCGTCTTTACCGCTTACCTTTATTCCAAACCGCGTCTCAGCACCATCTTCTTCCTTGCGCCATATTCCTTCTGAAAACTCAGATGCAAATGTTTCGAGAAGCTCGGCCGTCGCTTCAATGCTCTTTTTCGGATCGGCAATATCGTAAATCAGCATCGTTTCGCTGATCTCTCCGGCGGTCGTCCCGTTGCCGTCAAGCGACAAAATAAACATCGCTTTTAGGATGAGTTTTGACTGCAATCGCTGCATCACCGGAATTTTCGAGATTACGGTGTCGAGAATTTGATCATAGACCTCAAACGACTCAGCAAGGTCTTCCGATTTCCGCAGCGAGTTTTCTACATTGTCAAAAACTTCATCCAGCGAGATCAAAGAATTTGCCGGGCGTCCAAGAATACGCTCTCCTGCTTTTGAAGCAAAATTTAAAAGCGCAAAGCTCGGAGCGTAAAATCTGACAAAAGGCGCAACTTCAAGAATCGAAGGATGCAAAGGATAAAGCGCATTAAAACGCTGCTCGCTCCAACGGAAGTTTGGCAGAGAATCGCGAAACTCCTGGTAGAGCTTCTGGATCAACTGCTGCGACTGTCGGTGTTTCGGGAAAATGTGAGAATCTACGATCTGATAAAGATGCTCCTGATCAAGATAATTAATTGTGTAGGTGCGTGCGATCGCCGAATTTACGCCATCCGCATCTGTGATGTCATCGTCTAACGCCACGCCTATAAAAACGTTGTACAGCTTCGCCGTCCTCGCGAGTTCGCCGAGTAGAACTCCGTCATCGCGGGAAACACGGGAATCCCGCTCGAGATCGGTGTCAATCAGTATTACAAATGGAAGCTCTTTTGCACTTGCGGCTGCCGTTTGGATCAAACTTTCGATATCGCTGCTGATCTCGCTGGAATCAACTCCCATGGCCTGGCAGATCGCCGTGATAAGTTCTTCAGTAAAGGTCTTCTTCGTTCCGCGCTTTACGTAGGCGACCGGATAATGGCGTCGTTTGAGATGATGCAAACTCGCAAAAACGTGCGAATCTTCAACCTTCGCCCTCAATTCAGGATACGCAAGCATCGCGCCAAGCGTCGCGAGAAAATGGCTTTTTCCAACCCCGCGGTAACCCGCTAATGCTTTCGCTGTACCGCGACCGCGTTCGACCGTAGAAATGGCGTCAAGCCAATTGACCATTAACTCAGAGGTGACGGGAGTATAATGATACCCCTCGAGTGTTTTCGCCGGCTCTGCCAAAAAATCGTGTACGTTTTCGTGCTTCCGAACCTCGATCAGATCTTTTACTTTTTCCTGAATACGACTCATTTTACGCTTAGTTCTTTGTTAGGTTATATTTGCTTTATGTTTTTTGTTTGCGAAGGTGGCGAGAGTGAAGGAACCTATCTAATCTTTGTATCAATCAGAAAGAGGAGTTGAACACTAAACCATGATTATTTTAACAGGTTTTAAACAAGTGTAAAACCTTTTTCAAGTAAATTTGAACTTTTTTTTCGTGATTTTGGAGAAGTTGATCTTTTCACCAACTTTTTTGTTTACACTCGCATCATAAAAGGCGTTGTTAGCAAACGAAGTAAGAGTTACAATCAGATATCCGAACAGAAATGGATTTTGGAGGCAGAAAAGATGATTCGCAAAGCAGGCGCGTATTTTTTATTTTTATCGATTTGGTTTAGTGCTGTTGTGTTCGCGCCGCCCGGCGTTTTCGCTCAGAAAAATGATAAGGATGATGACAGCGATCAGGTAGATAGAACCACCGGATTGAAGAAGAAAGAAGATCCGGCACAGATCGGCAAGCGCAATATCAATGGCGGTTGGGATGGTTTTACCGGATGGCTTGGCGGATCACGGGAGAAAGAAATTGCGATAGGCAGACAGCTTGCGGCCCAAGTTGAGCAGCAGGCGAAAATGGTGGAAGATCCGAAAATCACCGAATACATCAACCGCGTCGGGCAAAACATTGTGTTGAATTCGGATGCGAAAATTCCCTTTACAATAAAAGTGATCGACAGCGACGAGGTAAATGCTTTTGCACTTCCAGGCGGATTTTTCTTTGTAAACAAAGGATTGATCGTAGCTGCAGATAATGAAGCGGAGCTCGCGGGCGTAATGGCGCACGAAATCGCACACGTTGCTGCAAGACACGCCATGGAAAACCAGGGCAAAGGAACTTTGCTTAACTACGGCCTTCTCGCAGGAATCATCTTTACAGGCGGAATCGGCGGAGCGATCCTCCAAAACACCGCCGGCCTCGGACAAGCACTTGCATTCTTCAAATTCAGCCGCGGAGCCGAAGAAGAAGCTGACACGCTTGGCGTGCAATATCTATACGCTGCCGGTTATGACCCAACCGGAATGGCGACCATGTTTGAAAAACTTGCTTCGAAAAATAAGAAAAAGCCAAATTCATTTTCAAAACTGTTTACATCGCATCCGCAATCGATCGAACGCCGCGACGACAGCCTCGCTCTCGTTGCGAAATTCGCCGAAAAACAGGAATACATAATCAGCACATCCGAATTTCAAAGAGTAAAATCGCATCTATTGCGTATCTCAAACGCCGGAATCGTTTCGCCCGACAGCATCGACCCGACCGACAGCGGGCGTCCGACATTAAAACGCCGCCAACCGGAAGCTGATTCAACAACCACCGATTCAACCGTTACCGACAAAGGAACCAGCGAATCAGGTCCGCCAAAACTAAAACGGCGCAATGAACCGACAAAAAAAGACAACGATAACTAGTTGGTAAAAGAGAAAACCAAAGAGGCTGTCTGAAAAGGCAGTCTCTTTTTTCGTTTAAAAGCGGTATTTGATAAAATATTTCTTATGAAAAGGAAAGTGGTATTCAAGCGATATGATCAGAGGCAGGCGAGTTTGTTGCCGCCGAGTTATGAGGAACTT